>NZ_JBLZFX010000177.1:0-4968 GCF_050753345.1 Alkalinema pantanalense CENA528
AGATTCAGCATGAGAAGGCTCTGGGCTACTGCTTCACATTATCCATTATTTCCCAACACGTCTATTGTGTCCAGGTTCATGCTGGATAATCTGGTTAGGATCAAATAGAAGTTTTTGAGCAGAATTGGCAGGTGCTTGATGGCAAATCTGTGAGAGATCACGAGTATGACCATCAATAGTAGTCATGTAGCAATTTAGATCAGTCTCTTGCTGTGGGTCTGTTGCATTCGCGCGGGATTGGCTGGAGAGATGCCAAAGAATCAAACTAAGAAGTGAGGCAAGTGTAATTGTGAACCAAACTTGAATTCGCATCGTAGTAACTACCTGTCAGTAATGAATTAACTTTAGTCATGAACAACTTCAACCTGTGAGGCAAAGGGGTATGTAGAAATCAATGGATAACTCGCAATACAGCCCTTCAGCCGTTCTTTTTACATACATCGGCTAGGGAACTGGAACAATCGTCGCAGCATTAGCTCCCGTCTCCTGGAGCTTTTTCACTGCTGGCATGAAACGTTCTAGAGGCACTGCACCATTCATTGTGCTACCACTGTAGGTAAATGCCCCCCAATGCAGTCCCATTACCTGCCGTTGGTTATTATGTAAGCTTGAACCCGAGGCACCTCCTTTAGTATCGCAATTGTGCATCAAGTTACCAGCCACGATCGTATTAGTAATAAAGCAGTTGAAATGGGCCGCAGGATAGTTATTGTAGTCACCGGAATACCCAATCAAGTTGGTATACTTATTTTTCGTTGAATTGCCTGCATTGTTAATGTTTAGGTAATAAGCTTCATTACCAAACCAACCAACGGCCTCGCCAAATTCCATCCAACGAGCATTGCGGTAAATTGGACGAAAACGAATGGCTGCCCAATCCTGCACATGCTGAGATAACAGAGTTGGGCTCGTCTTCCGTCCCAACCAGAAGAGATCAACAGTCGTCCCTGCAAAATTAGTAGTCCCGTATTGGACGGAATAGGCTTTGATCTGTTTGGGCAGACGTCCCTGGCTATCGATTAAGCAATGGACATTGGTCAGTCCAATATTCTTACCAACGACAGTGAAGGTACAAGTATAGTATTTACCGTCTGCTTTCTGGATTTCCAACTGTCCTACTGCTTGGCGTTGACCAACACCCGTCAACCAACTATAGGTTGGACGCATACGGTTATCGGCTCCAATAACCTCTGCAGTAGCTGACTTAGCTGTTCCAACGATCGAACCAAATAGGCTCGTTGTAATAATGAGGGCGGTCAATAATGAAGTTTTTTCTGTATGCATCATAGGATTTACCTCAGTGTAAGTTCTCCACCTGAAACGTAAACAATACAGATTCAGGATGCAGCTACATAGAATTCAATAAGCTGAAGATGACGTTATGCATCTTCACAAAAGTTCTTTGTCAGGCGAAGACAACAAGTATCTATGAAAAAATACTGAGTGGAGATATTTTCCTAATCTATCAACTTTGACCCATTTAAACAGACTGAAAAGGTCCGAAGAAAGTCTGAAAAAAGTCTGCTAACTAACCTAAAGATTTCTAGACAAATCCTGAACCATTGCCCGACAATCGTTAGGAAGCCGGAAGAAAGTGGAAACGATAGCCCTATGACCGTTGACGATGCGATCGCCCTAGTAGAGCGAGTCTTGGAACGTGGCAAATTGACAACGATCCAGGAAGCAGTCCTTCGGGGAACATGGGAAAGGCAAACCTATGGGCAAATCGCTAGAAACAACGGGTACGGCGAGGGACATGTCAAGGATGTTGGATCAGAGCTATGGCGATCGCTGACCTTAGCACTGGGAGAAAAGGTTACAAAGCAAAATGTGCACGGCGTCATTCAGCGATCGCAAACTTTGAGACAAGCAGTAACCTCGCCTTCCCTAGCATCTCCCATCGTTCTATCTCTGATAGGATCTGGCCGAACGATAGCAGTGCAGCCCCATCAAAGTCTGCCTAGCCATTCTCAGATCAGCTGGGGCGATGCGATCGATGTATCCATCTTTTATGGCCGCGAATTAGAACTGGCTAAATTGCAAACCTGGATTGTCCACGATCGGTGTCGATTGGTGGGAGTTTTGGGCATGGGCGGCATAGGCAAAACCTCGCTGGCAACCAAGCTAGCGGAAACAATTCAGCAGGACTTTGAGGCGATTATTTGGAGATCGCTGCGAGACACCCCCCCGATCGCTGAACTGTTAGCAACCCTAATCCAATTTTTATCCCCCCAGCCAACGGTGGCTCTTCCCGATAGTGTGCGAGGACAGATTTCTTACTTATTGGAGTTACTGAAGCAATCGCGTTGTTTAATCGTCCTGGATAACTTTGATACATTGTTGCAAAGTGGCGAACGGGCGGGAACCTATCGCCTGGGCTACGAGATCTATGACGAACTGCTGCAAACATTGGGAGAAGTTGCCCACCAAAGTTGTGTGGTGTTGACCAGTCGAGAAAAATTACAGCCGATCGGTATTCTGGAAGGCGATCGATTGCCTGTGAGAACCCTCTCTCTGGACGGACTGGATCAAAGCGCAGGCCACCATATTTTGGATGACAAAGGTGTGCAAGGAACCCCCAAGGAAGTGGAAGAGGTCATTGACTACTATCGCGGCAATCCCCTTGCCCTCAAAATTGCAGCCACTTCCATTCAAGATTTGTTCGCGGGCAACATTCACCAATTTTTACAACAGGGCAGCATTCCCTTTAATGGGATCAATACCCTGCTCCAACAGCAGTGCGATCGCCTGTCCTTGCAAGAACGATCGATTATGTACTGGCTTGCCATTCATCGGGAGCCTGTGAGCATCGATCGCCTACAAGAGGATGTCGGCGCTGATCTGCCTAAACCCACCCTCATCGCATTGCTGGAATCTCTCCGTTGGCGAAGTCTGATTGAAAGTGGGGCAAAGGGCTTTACCCAGCAACCTGTGGTGATGGAATACGTCACAGAATGCATCATCACACAAGGGGTTCAAGAGATTTTGGCAATCCAGCCCCATCTGTTATTAAACCATGCTTTAATCCATGCTCAGGTTAAAGATTACATCCGTGACAGTCAAATTCGGGTGATTCTGCAACCAATCCTCGATCGATTACTCAGCCAACTAGGAACCACCCAGCAATTAATTCAACACTTCGATCGTCTCTTAGAACAGTTTCGCCAGCACTATCGACACCAACGCAACTACGGTGCCGGAAATCTCCTCAACCTCTTCCGTCAACTCAATACTGACCTCACAGGCTACAATTTCTCAGGCTTAAGCATTCAGCAAGCTTATTTACAAGATATGAACTTGCATAAAGTTAATTTTACTCAGGCTGAATTCGCCCATTGTGTCTTTGCTTCCACCTTTGGCGGGATTACTTCGGTTGCCTTTAGTCCGGATGGGCAGGCGCTAGCAACCAGTGATACCAATGGAGGCATCCAAGTCTGGAAGCTTCAAAATGGACAACCCATGACCTATTGCACAGGGCATAATAGCTGGGTCTGGAGTGTTGCATTCAGCCCTTCGCAGCCCATCCTAGCCAGTGGAGGTCAAGATCATCAAGTCCGACTGTGGGCTAGTAATACAGGGGAATGCCTGCAATTACTGGAAGGCCATACTGGCATCGTAACATCTGTGTCTTTTAGTCCAGATGGAAAATGGCTTGCAAGTACCAGTGGCGATCAAACAATTCGACTCTGGAACGTAACAACCGGAAATTCCATCAAAGTACTCAAAGCCCATCAAGCCTGCGTTTGGACAGCCACTTTTCATCCTGATCTCAAAACGCTCTTTAGTGCTGGAGAAGATAACCGGATTTATCAATGGAGCCTAGAGACGGGTCAGTGGATCAATACACTGGAAGGACATCAAGGTTGGATTAGAACGATTGCAATTAGCCCAGATGGCAATCTTCTAGCAAGCGGTAGCTTTGACAATACCATTAAGCTTTGGGATATCCCGTCTGGAGAGTGCCTAGTCACGTTACAGGGTCATTCTCAACCTGTGACTAGCGTTGCCTTTAGTGCAGACGGGCAAACGCTAGCCAGTAGCAGCTACGATAATACGGTCAAACTATGGTGTGTCCGCTCCCATAGGCTAATCAAAACATTACAAAAACATACGAATTCTGTTTACACGATCGCCTATCATCCAGTTCAACCGATCCTAGCCAGTGGAGGAGAAGATTATACGGTTCGACTTTGGAATATCGAAACAGGAGACTGTACAACCACCTTCCAAGGCTATAGCAACGCTATCTATACCATTGCCCTCAACGATCGGCAAACCTTGCTCGCTAGTGGCCATGAAGACCAGACCATTAAGCTCTGGAACTTAGATGACATCATAGAGTCTCATCAGCAATCGCTACCATCCCAGATCCTGCGAGGGCATAGCGGAAGAGTTTTATCCATTGCTTTTGTTCCCACAAGTTTACCGATCGATGCGCGCGCGAAGCAGGTCGATCGTGAGCCCTTGCTAGTGAGTGCGGGAACCGATCGCACCCTTAAATTATGGAATGTCATTACTGGAGAATGTTTAACAACACTGCATGGACATCGTAGTTGGATTTGGAAAGTTGCAGTTCATCCCAATGGGAAATGGATCGCTAGTGCGAGTTATGATTGCACTGTCAAAATGTGGGATTTAGAAACTGGACAATGCCTACAGACATTGAAGGAGCATCCTAGTTCAGTCTTATCAGTGACATTCAGTCCGGACGGACAATGGCTGGCTAGTGGAGGCTACGATCGAATCATCAAACTCTGGAATCCCTACACTGGACAATGCTTACACACATTTCAAGCCCACATCAATCGAGTCTGGACGGTGACGTTTAGTCCAGATAGCCAATGGTTATTAACAGGAGGCGATGATTAGAGTTGTTGGGAAATAAAACCAGCTCTGGGACAGGGTTTGCCCTGACTGTTATCTAACTTATGCTGCATCTAAGTAGAAGTTCCACAAGCCTGCTGCGTT
>NZ_JBLZFX010000178.1:0-4837 GCF_050753345.1 Alkalinema pantanalense CENA528
CTCACAGTCTATGCAAATCGTCTGTATACAGAGCTACTCTTTAAGATGCGCTTACCCTGGATCATATGTCACGATCGGCAATGAACAAGGGTACATTGATCGCACGGGCCAATTTATTTGGCGCTCTAATTTATCTCCAAACCCGTAATTTATACCGCTTCAGTCACTCTAAGCAGAGGAAAAGATAAGTGGCTGGTTCAACACCTCCGAGAAGAAATAGAAAATTCCGCAATCGACCACTATCCTCAACGATCGGCTGAATTGATCTGAGCTTGCATCGATTCCAGTTGCTCTATGGAATATTCTGTAATCCGCGCGATCGTTCGTTGCCATGATGTTCGATCGACCCTTACCTTTAGCGATCGGCTGAATTGATCTGAGCTTGCATGGCTTGCAGTTGCTCGTTGGCGAAGCCTTCCCATTCGGAAATCGAATATTCTGTAATCCGGGCGATCGTCTCTAGGGCTAAGCTTTCCTGTAACATCTTCATCGACAGGATTGGAAACGACCGATCGATTGGGGCGGCGACGATCGTTTGAATACGATAATCTCGGTCGGCAGACAGCAGAAAAATGGTGGACAGGTGCCACCCTGAATCGAACCATTACTTCGACGTTTGATGCATTGGATTTAGCGCAGATTGCAGATCCGGTTTCTCGCTATACGTTTGAATATTTTAAGAATGGCTGGCTGAAGTCTGTGGACAATGCGGGAACTTCTGGGAGCCCTCAGGTTAAGTTTTCCTATACCTATGACAAGGTGGGCAATCTTACGACTGTCAGCGATCGTATTAATGGTCAGAATCAGGGTCTGACTGGCTATACCTATGATGCTCGGAACTTGATGACGACGGTCACGCAGTCCGGGACGGGGGTTCAGGCGAAACATGTAACCTTTGACTACAACGAATTAGGGCAGATGCGATCGCTGTCGCGCTATACGGGGACTTTGGCTAACCCGGCGACTTTGGTGGCGACTTCGACCTACAGTTACGATCGCTGGAGTCGGTTGGCCTCGTTGGTGCATCAGCGGGGTGGACAGGATCTGCTGAAGTTTGGCTATGAGTATGATGGGGCAAGTCGGTTGACTGGGATTACTGAGTTGCAGGGCCGGGTAGACTATACCTATACGGCAGCAGGGCAGTTGCAGCAGGAGACGCGGACGGGAGCGAATGGGTTTACGCGCATCTATGCCTATGATGACAATGGCAATCGGACGGGGAATGGGTTGCTGACGGGGCAGGATAATCGCCTGCGGGAGGATGAGTCGTTCCGGTATGTCTATGATGATGAGGGGAATCTGATTCGGCGGACGGAGAAGGGATCTGGAGCCTATCGGGTCTTGAGTTGGGACCATCGCAATCGCTTGACGCAGATCAGTGAGTTCAGTGTGGGTGGGGTGGAGCTATCTCGGACGCTGTATACCTATGATGTTTTTAATCAACGGATTGCTAAAACGATCGATGGGAATTTGAGTGATGGGTTGCCGGGAACGACGACGTATTTTGTCTACGATCGTGACCATGTGGCGCTAGAGTTTACGGGCAATCGTGTGACGCGCTATCTGTATGGGCCAGGGGTCGATCAGGTCTTGGCGCAGCAGGTGGGCGATCGGACGGATTGGTTCTTGGCGGATCATTTGGGTTCGACGAGGGCGTTGATTGATAATAGTGGTGTGATTCAGAAAAGCTTTACCTACGATGCCTTTGGTAAGCTGGTGGGTGAGTCGGGCAATGCGGGGGTAGATACGCGCTATCGCTTTACTGGACGGGAGTGGGATGGGGAATCGCAACAGTATTACTATCGTGCTCGGTATTATGATGCCAATACGGGACGGTTTATTGGGCAAGACCCGTTAGGATTTGCAGCAGGTGATAGCAATCTGTATCGCTATGTCGGGAATAGTCCTGCCATGGCAACTGACCCCTCGGGATTGTTTTTAGAAGGCGCGCAAAGGTTGATTCAGGGCACACAAAGACTGGTTCAAAATACTGCGGATACAGTAAGGTATGGCATCAAAGGAACGATCGATTTTTATCGCAATGGTGAGGATGTTAGTGACGCGGTCTCTAATATTAAACCAACAATTACGGCTCAGGCTGCCACTGCTAGAGACCACTACGTCCGTCGGTTCAATGATTCCTCTGCAAGTCCTTTAGAGAAGCTAGGTGCAGGGGTTGGGGGTTCTCTGGCCTCTCTAGCGACTGCGGAAAATTATGACAAAACAGCGACAGTTCTAGGATGGGCAATGTTTGCTGATTTTGGAATTCAGCTAGGAAAAGCTGCACCAGATATTCTGAAGGGCTGTGGCAGGCTACTGTTAGCCACTGGAAAACTCTCTGATGATTTAGGCCGTGGCGCGGGCAATGCCCTGCGAACCGTCAGACAATGGGGCGATGATTTAGCTCACGGTACTGGAAAACCTCTAAGCACATGCTTTGTCGCAGGCACTTTGGTTCTGACTCCTCATGGAGAGAAACCGATCGAAGAGCTAAGGATAGGTGAATTTGTTGTTGCTAGCAATCCGATATTGGGCATTACAGGAAATCGAAGGGTCAAGCAGCGGTTTGAACACAAGACCGATACCGTACTACATATCCAGGTAGATGACACTACGATTGTCTGTACGCCAGAGCATCCCTTCTGGGTTCCCACTTATGGATGGCAGGTAGCTAGGACACTGGAAGTTGGAACTCAGTTATTAACTAAAGAAGGAGAAATCGTCTACGTCAATTTAATTGAACCTGAAACAGGTGAGTTCTCAGTCTACAACATTGAAGTTGAAGAATTACATACTTACCATGTCACTAACATTGGAATTTTAGTTCATAATACTTGTAAGATTTCACCTGAAGATTTACCGGGTGGTCCTCGACGACTTGACCAAGAACTTATTGACCTCAATAAAGCCCTTGCAAGTCAAGAGCAAATGGGAGAAGCAGGCGTAACTATTGCAGGTCGAGGCAGCCGTGGAAATGTCCCACTTCGAGACTCCCCTCGTCTAGCTCGTGAATACGGTGGAAATCCTGGAGATTGGCTCAAAAAATCTTCTTCCTCGTATAAAGCTGCTGATGGAACTCATGTTGAAACCCATTGGTATGAGAATTTTCAGACAGGGCAACAAGTAGAACATAAAATCAAAGTTATACCCTGACACAATAATTGAAGGAGAATTTAATGAATTACTCAAGCGATAAAGCTAGTGATGCTGAGTCAGCAATTGTAGATATAGCCAAGAGTATCATTTCAGATAAGATTGACACTCTTGAAGGCTGCCGTCAGTTAGTAACTTTGCATTATCAAGTCAATGACTCCGAAGAAACGTTTCTTCCTCTTGTAGGAATCGTTTCTGAAACAGATGATTTTCCAATGGGAGATGAGAGACTTGGATGGTCATCTGATGCACTTTCAACGATGGACTGCGAAAGGGAAATGTATTTAGAGCAAGTCAGATCGCTTATTTATACCACTTGTAGAGAAATCATCTCAAAATTCTCTTGAAGTTGGGCAGCGCCTATTCCTTAAAGATGGGTCAATCTCAGTTGTCCAAAAGTACGATCAATGCTTGAGACTGTCGATCGTACTTCTCACCCCCTTCCCAAAAACTGGCTGACCTGAGAACGGATGGGGGTTACAATCAAAAAATGAGTTTCGATAGCACCTGTCGGCGACTGGCCGAACAATTTCCAGAAGACATTGCCCGATGGCTCCTTGGTAGACCCATTCAATCCACCCTTCTCAAACTCACCGAACTCTCCCTAGAACCGATTCGTGCCGATAACCTGATTTTGCTCGAAGGCGATGCCGACATCCTGCATGTGGAATGGCAAACCGACCCGACCCAAGTCATGCCAATGCGCCTTGCCGACTATCGCCTGTGCATCCACCGCAAAGCGCCTGATAAAACCATCCATCAAGTCGTCATCTACCTACGCAAAATCGATTCTCCTCTCGTCCACCAAAACTACTTTGAAATCGCAGGGATGTACGCCGAATACAACGTGATTCGGATTTGGGAAGTGCCCGCCGCAGAACTGATGCAGGCACCTGGTCTATTGCCCTTTGCCGCCCTCGGTCAGACCGACAACCCTGAACGCACCCTGCGCGATGCAGTACGAGCTATGAAGCAGGTTGAGAACCCAGAGCAGCAGCATGAATTACTGGGTGCAGCCTACTTCCTGGGTGGGTTAGTATTAGAACGAGAGTTGATTGGTCGAATCATTCGGAGGGATGTTATGCGCGAGTCCGTCACCTATCAAGCTGTATTAGAAGAAGGCCGCGAGGAAGGCCGCGAGGAAGGCAGACAAGCAGGCCGCGAGGAAGGTCGTCAGGAAGGCCGCCGATCGCTGGTCATCAACCTATTACGGGAAGGCGCAGACATTGATCTGATTGTCCGGGCAACAGGCTGGTCAATCGAGCAAATTCAGCAATTACAGCAGGACAATTCTCACTAGCAAGAGTCCAACCTACGGAGCCATGATCCCTCCAGTCTCTGATCAGCCATCCTGTACTGAATAACTTCAGATTCATGGGGAAGCCACTAATGAACGCATTAACCCAACCAGCACGATCGCTCAGCCTATCGATCGTCATCCTCTAGATCATCCTCAAAATCAAAGTCATCATCATCCAACTCTGTACTCGAATCCTTCAAATCATCTAGAAAGTCTTCATCCTCCTCGATCGGCCTAATTTTTCGTGGAGATTTTGTAGACGGCTTAGGAGATTTCTAACAAAGAAACTACCCAGGGTAAAATGCTTTCAGTTGTTCCAACAAGCAAGGAAGCAGAGACTTGAAAAACGCTCCTCAATCTGAAAATCCCCTTAGTTCATCGCAA
>NZ_JBLZFX010000179.1:0-4743 GCF_050753345.1 Alkalinema pantanalense CENA528
GTTGGGGGGCGGGGTTGGGGGGAATCGAGTTGGCTGGGGTCGATCGCTGTGGGAGAGACTGTAGGAGGGTTTGGACTTCGCGGGCGGAACTGTAGCGATCGCGGGGGCTGTGGGAAAGGAGGCGATCGAGTAAATTGCCGAGGGCGGGACTGACCTGCGCAAACGATCGCCAATGCCATTGGGCTTGGTGGTCGTTATACAGTTCCATGGGCGATTTGCCCGTTAGTAATACTAATGTCGTCACAGCGAGGGAATAGAGGTCGGTGCTGGGAAAAACTTCGCCGCGCAATTGTTCTGGTGGGGAAAATCCGGGTTTATGGATTTGGGTGCCCATACCGGGACTACCAGAGAGTTTCAGTGCAGTGGTGGCGACTTGGCGCACGCTGCCAAAGTCAATCAGAAAGGGTTTGCCACTGGTCTGTTCGCGGATCAGGTTGTCAGGGGCGATGTCTCGGTGGATGACGCCGCGATCGTGGATGTAGCTCAGGATGGGCAACATATCCAGCAAAAACTGGATGGCTTCGGCTTCGGTCAAGCGGTTACCGCGATCGATCCAGGTTTCGTAGGACTGGCCTGCAATGAATTGTTCAACGAGGAGGAGCGCGTCTTGGCCTTGGTAGCGGATGGATAGCAAGGCGCGAAATTCTGGGATTTTGGGGTGCCGCAGTTGATAGAGGGTTCCGGCTTCCCGTTGGAACAGTTCTTCGGCTTTGCGCAGGATGCTGGGTTCGCTGATTTGGGGGGCAAATTCTTTGAGGACACAGAGTTCGTTAAAGCGGTGACGATCGCGGGCGAGATAGGTGCGTCCAAATCCGCCGTAGCCCAGGAATTGTGCGACTTCGTAACGGTTTTCAAGAACGAGGCCAGTGGAAAGAGGTGCTAGGAGCGGCATGGAGTCAGCAGTAAATCACGGGATGACTGACGAACAACTTCACAACTTAGTGTCGTGTTTCCGATCTTTGTTTCGTGCTTCCGATCATGGCATAGAAGTTTGCAATTGGTTGCGATCGTGAACTAACGATCTCCGCACCCCGATCGCACCCTATGGATCATCCCGATCGGGGGTGTATTCAATTAAGTCGCTAGGGGTGCAGTTGAGGTATTTACACAAGGCATTCAGCGTATCCCCCCCTAAATGAGGCATGTTGTCCGGTTTTTTGAGATTGGAGATGGTGTTGGGGTGAACGTTCATTAAGTCAGATAACCGCTTGTTGGTCATCCGCTCCCTTGCCATGATCTCCCGTAGTCGCCACCGAATCACCCAATCAAATCCTAGAAAACTGGTTGGAATAAACAGAAAACTTGTGTGATGCAATAAGACCCAATCAACCACAAGCCAGTGGGTCCCGTTGAAAGTTCTGCACTGGCTCTAGGTCTAACTTGCATTGGATAATGTGAATATTATGACCTATCGCGATCGCCTGACGTGATGGATCGTTGTGCGCTTGGTGCCGAATATGCAACGAGTTAGGTGGGTGGACGGGTAGGTGGGTGACTGAACCAGGGATCTTATTTTTTAGGAAGTCCCTGACTATAAGGGTTTGCATATCCAATTGATTCTGCGATCGATTGATTAAGAGTCCATCGATTAAAAACTTAATTAAAAACCGATCGGGAGTATTTAGAGTAACACCAGAATAAGCAATAGAATTCATTGTGGAGAATCCGCTAATGCTGCTGTAGAGTGCTGGTATAGAGAATTCGCTTGACTTCGTACTGTAGGCCAATAATCGGGCGTGTGAGGGGCTTCTACGATGGGATTACACCGAATTATCCGACAAACCGTCAAGATTGTTAGCGTTGCCCTTATCTGCGAGATGGGCAGCTTCCTCCTTTGTTTCCCCAGCTTCGCTCAAACCCAGCCCCCCGCCTTCCGTGATCTCTCTGGCCATTGGGCCGCCGCCTGCATTACCAACCTCAGCGAAACTGGCCTCATCAGTGGTTACCCCGATCGCACCTTTCGCCCCGATGCAGAAGTTAGCCGTGCCGCCTTTGCTGCCATGGTTACTAAAGCCTTTC
This sequence comes from Alkalinema pantanalense CENA528, assembly GCF_050753345.1. NCBI lineage: Bacteria > Bacillati > Cyanobacteriota > Cyanophyceae > Leptolyngbyales > Leptolyngbyaceae > Alkalinema > Alkalinema pantanalense. The sequence goes on from NZ_JBLZFX010000179.1 coordinate 2,020, forward strand.
CCCAGGTTGCCGCTGTCCGATCGGCCCAGTCCTTCAGCGATGTGCCTGCTTCCTTTTGGGGGGCCGCAGCCATTCAGCAAGCCTATCGCGCGGGGTTTTTCTCAGGGTTTCCCGACGGCAGCTTTCGGCCCAACGCCCCCATCACTCGCGCCCAAGCATTAACGGCTCTGGCCAGTGGCTCCCAGTGGAAAGCTCAACGATCGATCAAATCCACCCTGGCCAACTTCAAAGATGCCAAAACCATTCCCAGTTATGCAGAATCCGCGATCGTTGCGGCCCTAGAAAAAAATGTCGTTGTCAATCACCCCGACGCCCAGAAAATTAACGCCGATCGCATCGCCACCCGCGCAGAGCTGGCCGCTTTCCTATGCCAAGCATTGCCCGATCGCAATGGACTGATTGCCAAAACCTATCTGCCAGCAACCGCCGATGGAGCACCTACCCAGTGCAAAGAAATTCGGGGGGTATGGCTGACGAATATTGATAGCGATGTTTTTTTTGAGGCCGATCGTTTAAAGTTGGCGATTCAAACGCTCCATGCCCAGGGCTTTAATACCATTTATCCTGCTGTTTGGAATTGGGGCTATACGCTCTATCCCAGCGAAGTCATGCAGCGCAAAATTGGTCTAGCGATCGACCCCCGTCCCGCAGGTTTACAAGGGCGGGATATGTTGCAGGAAATGATTACGGAAGCCCATCGGTTGGGGATGACGGTCGTGCCTTGGTTTGAATTTGGCTTTATGGCTCCAGCGGATTCGGAACTGGCTGTAAATGCGAAGGATTGGTTAGCCAAAACTCAGACGGGAGAAACTACTTGGCTGGAGGGATCGGATGTGCGTGTTTGGCTCAGTCCCTTTCGATCGGACGTTCAGCAATTTATTCTCGATCTAGTGACTGAAATTGTAGGTCGTTACGATGTAGATGGGATTCAGTTTGATGATCATTTTGGTTTGCCCGTGGAGTTTGGTTATGAGGCTGCAACGGTTGCGTTGTACCAGAAGGAAACTGGTGGTAAACAACCGCCCAAAGCCGTGAATGATGATGGATGGGTGCGTTGGCGAGCCGATAAGATTTCCCAGTTCATGGCCAATGTGTTTAAAACGGTCAAGGCCAAAAATCCCAATGCTAAAATATCCCTCTCGCCCAATCCCTACAGTTTCGCCTACAACAAATCTCTGCAAGATTGGCGCAGTTGGGAACGCCAAGGGTTGATTGAAGAGTTAGTGGTGCAGGTTTACAAGGATAGTTTTGCAGGGTTCGATCGGGAACTGACTCAACCAGAATTCTTAGCGGCACAGTCGCACATTCCGACGGGGGTTGGCATTCTGGCTGGGTTACGGGGGAAGAAGGTGCCCATGGCGCAAATTCAGCAGCAGGTTAAGGCCACGCGCGATCGGGGTTATGGGGGCGTTTCCTTCTTTTTCTATGAAACCCTTTGGAATATCACTGGAGAGTCTAGCGATCGACGCAAAGCGGATTTTAAAGGATTACTAGAAATCTCTCCGCCTAACTGCAAATAACAATTAGAGATCGTTGCTGCTGCTGTCCACGATCGAAGACACATGAAAATACAAGGATGGAATGTCGATCGTTGTACTAGCCTAACGTGGACAATGAGCGGCGTGAGCAAAAATAAAAAAATACCCCAGTAGTAGGGTGAATTGAGCGTCCACGAATCACTGGAACAAATATTACTAAGAACTAAAAGATAATGCTAGGAACAGAAAATCAATGGTCAAAATAGGCGTTGTTGCATGAAGAGGGGTTGCGGGTGGGCCGAGCCATGGTAAGTTTCAGTTACCACACAAAAACCGTGCCATGAAACCTCAATACCGCATCCGCAACTGGTCTGAGTATAACGCTGGATTGAAACAGAGAGGAAGCCTCACCTTCTGGATTGAGGAATCTGTCCTAGAGCAGTGGGTGGTCGAAGATTTGAGCGGCAAACCCGGTGCATCAGTTTTCTATAGTGACCTAGCGATTCAAACGATGGCGACCGTCAAAGCGGTCTATGGGCTGGCTGGAAGGCAGTGTCAAGGATTTCTTGAATCGATTTTTGAGTTGATGGGCATCGAGTTGTCGGTGCCCGATCACAGCACTCTATCGCGCCGCCTAGGGAAACTGAGAATCACCTTACCCATCCAGTCCAAAGCAGGGGCTCGTCATATCGTCGTCGATTCTACGGGCGTGAAAGTGTATGGGGAAGGAGAATGGAAAACCCGTCAGCACGGGGTCAGCAAACGTCGAACTTGGCGCAAGTTGCACCTAGGGGTCGATGAAGCCACGGGTGAGATTGTAGCAATGGTGGTCACGACGAATGATGTCGCGGATGGAGAAGTGCTCGAAACCCTCTTGGAGCAAATTGAGGATGAGATAGAGCAGGTTTCGACCGATGGAGCCTACGACCATCGCCATTGCTACGACGAGATAGAGGCCAGAGGAGCCAGAGCCGTGATTCCCCCGCGCAAGGATGCCAAAATCTGGCAGCATGGCAATTGCAAAGGCAAGCCCCATCCGCGCGATGAGAATCTGCGTCAGATTCGCAACCATGGGCGAAAACGCTGGAAGCGAGAGTCTGGCTACCATCGCCGCTCGATTGCTGAAACGACCATGTTTCGCTTCAAGGCGATTTTTGGCGGCAAGCTCAGTGCCCGTCAATTTGACAATCAAGCGGTGGAGTTGTTTATCAAATGTGCTGCGCTCAACCGTATGATTGCTATCGCC
>NZ_JBLZFX010000180.1:0-4684 GCF_050753345.1 Alkalinema pantanalense CENA528
GGTTTACAGGAATCGTGTGCCTGATTTCGATGACCGCTTAATGTTCAACGCAGCAGGCTTGTGGAACTTCTACTTAGATGCAGCATAAGTTAGATAACAGTCAGGGCAAACCCTGTCCCAGAGCTGGTTTTATTTCCCAACAACTCTAATGATTCCGATTTCTTCTAGCATTCGCAATCTCTGTGTCAGGACTTTAGGTGAGATGCCATCAACCTTACGTCTTAGCTCGCCAAAGCGCATCGTTCCATTGGTGTCCAAAATCCATAATATGTACATCGTCCATTGCCCTGAAATTTGGTTAAGCAGTTTTTCAAGGGGAGCGCATTCCGACTCTGCCATAGATATTTCTAGTTTCTTATGAGTTACAAAGTTACTGAAAGGTAACTACTTTACTTTAGTAACCAATGGATTTAATGTCTACATAGATTTCTAGGACATTCATTGGTAGAGGTAAATATGAGAGGTCAAAGCTGGTATGTTGCATTGCTAATAGGACTGATGTGTCTGATTCGGTTTAGTCTCAGTGCTGTTGGCTATGCCGATCCACAGTGGTTGATGGGGCAACTTAGCATTCCTATCGATTCAAATATTCAAATGCCTTACATTGTTCGTGTTTGGGCAATCAGAGATATTGTGCTTGCCGTGGTAGTTGCTGCTGCGAATAGAAACACCGTGAAGACACTCTTGTTAGCCTGCATTGCCATCGATGCCACCGACATCGTATCTGCACACTTGAGTGGCGCAGCAGGGTTATTTAACATAGCTGAAACCTGGTCACTAAAACTCACTGCTACTGCTGCACTTGTACCGGAACTTATAGCGTTAGTTTTACTCATTGTTCACAAAGCAGATCAGCAAATTGGCGTTGAAAAGCAGCGAGTAAAAAGCCCAGAGACTGCTACGTAACAAATCCTAACAATTCCGTTGCACATCGAACGTATCGAGATCCTTCATTGAGTCCGAGAGGTTACTAGCGGCGGGTGAACAGGGTCGTTATGCTGACTGCCCAGAGAGAAAAAAGCTCTTCCAGTCTCTGTCTTTCCAGCATTTCAGTTCACGTTTCAGAATTGTGGTTATTACGATCTCCTCATTGATCGCGTCATCAATGTTATTCGAGACTCGGCGCGGACTCATCGATCGAGACTTTCGCAACATTGATCCGTTCGTTTTCCCAGAATTTATTCGATCGAAGCTCTAGCAAAGGCGATCTGCTCATTTTCCCAGGAACCCGTCCACGGAAGCAGAGATGGTGGTCGTTGAGAGCGATCGTGTAGTTTCTCCCTCATTTGTGTGATGCAAAGTTCGATCTATCTTTCGGGTGGATTCGTGGGCAGTCGTTTCCCGGCCAAAATCTGGAAAAACTCCATGATTAGCCCAGCCTAACCGATCGTCGCACCTGACTGGCAACGCTACACTGTCCTCAGCAAAGTTAACTCACAGCGGGTAAACTTTGCGCTAGCTAACTGTGTCTTCAGGTTAAAACGGTATTGTGCAATTATTTTTTGAACTTCCAAGTTCAGGATGTTAAGGAGTTTTGAGAAATCTAATAGCTAGCCTAGACAAAACCAATGGCGGAACCAGGTGGTCTTCGATGCACAATTGATGAAGACCAGAGAAGAGAGAGGGTTTGTCTATGTTTGAACAACTGCCAGAGCGGCGAATGCACTGGATTCGCTGGGCGGTGACCGTGGGTTGGCTCCTGATTATTGCTTCCCTGTTTTATGATCCCTGGACATCGGCACTCACTACGTCCGATCATCCCTGGAGTCCCTTGCGGCTTGCGGATACCTGTGTGCAGGTGCAGGGAGAATGCTTATCTGAGCAACCCTATCCATTAGGAACGACCCTCTTCTGGGGAGCAATTGTGCCATCTGCCATCTTTATTTTGCTCGTGTTTGGACATGAGTTATGGCGGCGCATTTGTCCGCTCTCATTTTTATCCCAAATTCCTCGTGCGTTGGGATGGCAACGACAATTTAAGCGAGAGCACAAAAAGACTGGCAAGGTGCGCTACGAATTAGCCAAGGTTGACTCAAATTCATGGCTGGGTCGAAACTATCCCTATGTGCAATTTGGCTGGTTATTTGCCGGGTTATGTGGGCGAATTTTGTTTTTCAATGCCGATCGCCTAGTGTTAGCAGGTTGGCTATTGTTCACAGTGGCAGCGGCAATTACTGTGGGCTACTGGTACGGCGGTAAGTCCTGGTGTCAGTACTTTTGTCCAATGGCTCCGGTGCAAAGCATTTACAGTGAACCGGGAGGGTTATTGAGCAGCAAAGCCCATACGAGTGAGCAACCGATTACACAATCTATGTGCCGCACAGTGCTACCGGATGGTAAAGAACAGAGTGCTTGCGTTGCCTGTCAAAATCCTTGTATCGACATTGATGCAGAGCGTACCTATTGGAACAGCTTGAACAAATCTGAAACCTTATTTCTACGCTATGGCTATGTAGGTTTAGCGATTGGCTATTTTGTCTATTACTATCTCTATGCAGGCAACTGGAACTATTACTTCTCTGGAGCATGGCTACGGCAAACCAATCAACTCGCTTCACTGCTTGACCCTGGACTTTACCTGTTTGGGCAAACAATCAACATTCCAAAATTGGTTGCGGTTCCACTAGTACTGGGCAGTTGCACAGCGATCGCGTATTGGGGAGGACGATGGATCGAAAACCGTGCCAAAGCCTATAGTCGGAGAAAACAGCTAAATCTATCGGTCGAGACCATCCGACATCGCATCTTTGCCCTCTGTACCTTTGGTATTTTCAATTTCTTCTTTATCTTTGGAGGACGGCCCCTGATACTGCTTCTCCCATTGTCGGTGCAGTACCTCTATGACCTAGGTTTAGTGGCGCTGAGTACCCTCTGGCTCTATAAAACCTGGCGGCGCAGTCCTGACCTCTATTCTCGTGAAAATCTCGCGACCCGCTTCCGCAAGCAGCTGGAGAAATTGCAGTTGAACGTTGCACAGTTTTTGGAAGGTCGTTCGCTCAATGATCTAAACACCCATGAAGTATATGTATTAGCGAAGGTACTACCTGGCTTTACCCGAGAAAAACGACATCAGGCATATAAAGGCGTGGTGCGAGAAGCACTGGAAGAAGGCTATGTGAATTACTCCAGCAGTCTGGAAGTGTTACAACAAATGCGCCAGGAGTTAAGCATTACGGATGACGAACATCGCGTTGTTTTGGAGGAATTAGGCATTGAAGATCCGCAGTTGCTAAATCCCGATCGCAAACGCAGTTTAGAAAATCAGATTCGCTTGAATGGCTACCGAAAATCACTGGAGCGGTTAATGTCGCTGCAACAGAAACAGATCGATCGTGCGACATTTGAGCCAGTATCCTTTCAAGACTCAGCCACCCTTCGTTCCTTGCGTCGAGAATACTCAATTACAACGCAGGAAGAAGAGTGGATTCTGAGCGGATTTTCAACCAATGCCAGTAGTGCTAAAAAAGCAGAGTTTCTGCTCACACAATTATCCCAACTCATTAACTGCTACCGCGCGCTGAATCAACCGATGATACAGGGACATCAAGCGGTATTAACCCTGCTTCGAGAAAACATTCTCAACAAAAAAGAACTAATTGTGCGATCGCTTCTGGAAACCCTTGCCATTCTCCAGTCGGATCCAACAGCCTTAAATCTGGCACAGTCTTTACAACAAACTTCACCCGCAATTTTAGGAGAGATTTTAGATCAGGAGAATTGGAGCGATCGACTGCCGCCAGCAATTCTACAATGTTTGACCCAACCTGGAGAAACGCCTGTTTTCTGTTCACTAGAAGTCTCCTCTGAAGAAATTCTGGCTCATCTAGAAGTTTTGTTCCAGGATCAAAATCCCATGATTCGGGCGACAGCACTCTATACCATGGCTCAATTGGATATAGAACGCAGTCAGGCGATCGCTCAAAATTGTCGTCATGAATTCAATTCCCGGCTTGTCCAGGAAACGATCTATCAGCTACTGTCTTGGCATTCGTCATCAACAGCAACCTTATCTCTCACCGAATTTCCATTGCTAGAAAAATTAGTTTATTTGTTTAATAGCGACTTCTTCCACCGAATGCAGAGTGCAACATTGATTGCCCTTGCGGATCGGGCAGAGGTTAGAGCTTACAAACGAGGAGACATGATCACAGAAGCCGGAGATACTTGTCGAGAGTTATTGCTGTTAATCGAAGGTGACGCCAACATTCACTATCAAACGGAATCTGGAGTTCGGTTAGAACAGCTTCATCCCGGACAAACGCTCGATGAGCTAGAGGTTTTAGCCCATAGCACTTCAGAAAATACGATCGTTGCAGATAGCGAAAGCACCCGAATTCTGGCAATTTCTGTGGATGTTTTTGATGAATGGCTCGATCATGATCCTGATTTTGCCCGCCGAGTTTTGGAATTGGAAAGTCGTCAACTTCAGCGATTTGTGCGATCGGTACAGCCACTTTAAGGATAAAAAATTTCAACTGTAAGCTGTGTAGGTAATCATCTTTACAAAGCAAGGTTGAAGTGTTCAAGTACCAGCCAGCTAACACTGCGTTGGTACAGAAAGTACAGAGGTTAGGTAGTGCCCTGAAGGGCAGGATAGAATAGATTAAGAGGAACTCAAGAGATTGTGAACCGGAGGTACTGACGATGACAATGCATACCTGTCCAAGTTGTGGGTCACAAGAGG
>NZ_JBLZFX010000181.1:0-4669 GCF_050753345.1 Alkalinema pantanalense CENA528
GAGTTGCGTCAACAACGAAGGGTAGTGCTCTAAATTGTTGGGAACCCAGCGACCCCATGCTTCATGCCGACCCGTCAAAGAAGGATGTCCATGGCGATCGCTATGAGAAACTACACTACGAACAAACTCCTCCCAAGTCAACCGTATAGCATCAAAAAATATTAACTTTCCTTCTTGAAAGCAAAATTTGAAAGTTGATTAGCGAGAAGAGACGATGTTCTATTTCCTGGAATGTGCTGCCTTACGAGAAAGATCGTCGCAAAATTCTCGATCGCGAATGCTGTCTGAATTATTTAATGCTTTAGAGTTAGTCATTAAGTAATCATGGAGCCAACTGCAACTCCGATCGAGGAGAGAATCTAACTGCAAATTCTGAAGATTCCAGACAAGGACTCGTTTGTCATCACTGGCAGAAACTAGTTTTTGGCCATCAGGGCTAAAACTGAGGCCATAGATGCCGCTGCGGTGACCATTCAAGCTAGCAATCAACCGACCATCCAAACGCCACAATTTGATTGAGCGATCGTCGCTGGAAGACGCGATCGTTTGACCATCGGGGCTAAAGCGTACCGCTAGAACAATCCCTTGATGACCTGTTAAGGAGCGTAGAAAAGTGCCATCCCGTTTCCAGAGCTTGACCGTTCGATCGTTGCTTGCCGAAGCAATGATTTGACTATCAGGACTAAAAGCAACATCTCGAATGGCCTGCTGATCATGAGCATTAAAAGTTTTGACCGGGGTTTGTTGTTTTCTCAGGAATCCATCCATGCTCCATAGTTGAATCTCTCCCTTCTGAGTACCTAAAATCAGCAACTGACCATCGGGGCTAAAGTTTACATTGTCTAACCGACTGCTAGAAGTTTTGACCTGAGTGATTGGTGTTCCATCAACTTTCCAAACATATAGTGTTCCATCCGTGTCTCCCGCAGCAATCCATTGATCATTGGAACTAAATTGAACTTTATGGATGATCCCATTGGTAGGGATGCGTTTTTTTTCTTTGCCATTCCAATCCCATACAATAATGTAGGAATCAGCTCCAGCAGATGCAAAGTGTTTACCATTAGGACTCACACTGACGCTATAAATTTGATTCTCGTGTCTTTCTAAGATTTTCTGCAAATCCCCATTCGGTGACCACAGGCGGAGAGTCGTATCACTACTACCCGAAATAATTTTCTGACCATCAGAGCTGAAGCTAACAGCGTTCACAGGTTCTTTGTGGCCAATCAGTGGTGAAAGAATACTGCGATCGAAGCGCCAAAGTTTTAAAGTTGTATCTTGGCTGGCAGAGGCGAGGAGTAACTGGTTGCGATCGGGGGCAAAGCTTACCCCATTAATCATGTCACTGTGTCCCTTGAGCGACTCCAGAAAAGTGCCATCCTGCCAGCGCCAGAGGTCAATCACTTTATCCGCACTGGCCGTAGCGAGGATGCGACCATCGGGACTAAAGGCGAGGCCATAGAGGGGGCGATCGGCACGTTCGGGGTCGGGTTGAAAAAACTGACGCAGGAGTTTACCCGTCTTATGATCCCAAAGGGAAATCTTGCCCTTAATATCAACAGCTGCGATCGTGCGACCATCGGGGCTAAATTTCACTTGGGTAATGAGATCCTGAGCGCCCTTTAATTGCTTTAGAACTTTGCCATTCATCGTCCACAGGCGCACGACTTTATCTTCGCCTGCGGAAGCCATCAGGGTTCCATCAGGACTGAGCGCTACGCTGTAAATAGCCTTGGGATGCTGACGCAGGATAACGCCCGGTTTACCCTCGATCGACCATTGGCGAATCGTCCCGTCTTCTCCCGCTGACCACAGGGATTGCCCATCGAGGCTAAAGGTGACACTGTTCACAGCTCCTTTATGACCAGATAGGACGGGGCCAGGGGTGCCATCACGCCGCCACAGCCGCACGGTACCATCTTTACTAGCAGAGGCAAGCTGCTGACTATTGGGGCTGAAACTGACAAAAAAGACGCCATCTTGATGACCTTCTAGGGTCGCGATCGCTTGACCATTCAACTGCCACAGCCGCACGGTTTTATCGCCACTGGTAGACGCCAAAATTTGACCATCGGGGCTAAACTCAACTCCCGCAACCCAGTCCTTGTGGCCTTCCAATCGGTTGGATTCCATGACCCAATAAGCCGCTTGCAGAGCCGTATCCGTAACTTTTTGTTGTGTCTCCGCATCGGCCCAAGTCGCTTGTTTCAAGAGCCGACTGGCCCGCAGACTTTGAATTAAAGCATCAAAGACGTTATTTTCCTTAAACAGTGCTTCAGAAAAGGCTCCTAAGGTTTTGATTTCATTGACTGCGGCCATTTGATATTGCCGATAGGCAAAAAAGCCCAATCCACTGGCAATCACGAAGGCGATCGTCATCGTACCCAGCAACGTCCGTTGTAGCCGAATCAGCGATCGCTGCTGAGCCCGTTCAGTACGGCGGCTGGTGTCGATATATTGCAGTTGCAGAGTATTGGGTTCAGGCTGTTTGTTGGCTCCTTCAATGCACCATTGCTCCGCCCGTTCTAAGTCCATTCCCCGCAGCAAAAAACTTTCATCTTCGTTGTGGTTCTGCCATTCCTGGGCCCGTAGTAATAGCCGCGTGTGGGCCCGTACGTGGAGGAGATCCGTATCTAGAGCCTCTGTCAATTTGGCAAAGGACTCATTCCAGTTGTCCTCAGGACGAAAAAAAATCCAATTTAAATCAGCGAGGGGTTGAGGCGTGTCTTGGGGGTTGACGTTTTCACAGACGATCGGAATTAAACGCTTATTCATCTGAAGCGCTGTTTCATACTCAACCCGGCATTCGTAGGAAGCTAAGTATTCCGGGCTCAGCACTGCAATGAAACTATCCGCTGCGGAAATCCCTCGATGAATTTCAGCCCGCCAATTAACGCTGGGTGGAATGTCAGCCCAATCAATCCAAATATTGCGCTGTTGTTTTTGTAGATTTTGATAGAACCTTTGAATAAACTCAAGATTGCGCCGACAGTAGGAAATGAAAAGATCAAATTGACTATCAGGAAGTTGATTAGAGTCATCCTCGGCAGGTGGCTGGGGCTGGGGACGATCGGAGGAATGCTCAGAATTATGCATAAAACACAGCAATCATAGAACACAGCAATCAAACCTAGGAGCAACCGGGATCACATTATGATGGAGCACTGGCGCATGGGAGATTTTGGATTATACAGTTTTCCCAATATCTAGAACTCTGTGTCTAGACTATTTCCTGGGGGGCTTAATTTTGGGATTAGACGTTTCTCCCAGGCGCATCATTTTGGCTTGTTCTTCAGCTGGAATGCCGAGATTGTTGGTTTCCATCCATTTCGCGTCTAGCAACGTCCACCAATCGCTGCATAATTGATTCTGCTTGTCGGCTTTAAGAATATAGTCGTAGGGCAACCAGCCAAACCCTTGTTCGCCCCAATCGCTTCCCCAGGAATTTTTAAAGTAAATCGCTCCGGGGCTGTGATTGGGAACGGTGTGGTTGTCGTCGTAGCCGATCGCGAGGGCGGCGTGGCCTTTGATGGGGTGATCGGTGTTGCAGTCGGGGATTGTGTCAGGTAAGGCGATGTCTCCCGTGGCCCTGGAGTCAGCATACAGGGTGTCGCTCAAAACTCGGAATCCAAAAATGGCTGGAAATCCGCCGAGGAGGGCGGCTTTGATTTGGGCGAGGAGGGCGGTCTGGGTCATGTCGGGCCGATCGAGGCGGAAATAGCGCAGGGTTTGGTAGCTTTGGGCGTAGGCGTAGCAAAAGGCCGGGGGATCGATCAAGAGATTGTCTGGGTTGAGGGTTTGATCGAGATCGCGGTTTTCTGGGGAGGGGGGGTGCCATTTCCAATATTTTTCTGGGGGTAACCCAAAAATCATCATGGCTTTGAGGGTCGATCGCAGGGATGCGCCGCTATCTTGCTCTTGGGTACCATCGATTAAGCGGGTGATGCGATAGAGAAAACGACTGGAAAAACGGGTATCATCGGGGCCGTTGCCTTGGCCTTGGCTATAGCGGGAAGCGAAGTACTCCATGAGGGCGATGCCTGCATGGGCAGTGCAAGCGTTGTAGCCATGTTCCGATTGATTTTCGATGCGATGGCAATGCTCTTGGAGTTCGAGGAACCTGGCTGGGAACGATCGCTGGAGATTGTTGTCTAGCAGGGTTTCCAATTGTTTGACGGTGCCCCGCAAGAGGAGATAGATTTGCTCGGGATCGGGGGCAGAGGTGGTAGTTTGATTAATTTCGGCGGGCTGTAATTGAATGACAGTGGGGACTGGTAAAGGCTCTGGGGCGTTGGGGCTGGCTGGCAATTGGGGGGAGAGGACTTTTGCAGGTACCAGTCTGGCTGGCACCATGGTTAGGAGGGTGACATCCTTGTCTGGGGTTAGTTTTTGTAGGGTTTCTAACGTATTTCCTAGGGATTGCCGAGAGGAAAGCCCTGTTTTTTGATCGTTTAAAGATTTACTTTGATTTGGGTTAAGGCGATCGGGTAGAGTGAAGGCAAATTTTACGAATTTCTGCCAGTTATCATCTTGAGAGGAGGTATTAGTCTGCTTATCGCTAGTGGAGTGTCAGGATTAATTTTGTGAGTTTGAGCGAGAATGGATTTAGGATCTGATTGGTTCTGAAATCCACTCTTGTAGGAATATCGTATGGGCAAAGTGTACA
>NZ_JBLZFX010000182.1:0-4668 GCF_050753345.1 Alkalinema pantanalense CENA528
AACGCAGCAGGCTTGTGGAACTTCTACTTAGATGCAGCATAAGTTAGATAACAGTCAGGGCAAACCCTGTCCCAGAGCTGGTTTTATTTCCCAACAACTCTATTAAACCGTACAAAGTTATTACCGGATTCCACCGTGGTTTTGTGGGGATTTTCAAAACGATTCAGCACCGGAATCACGATCGTGTTGTGCTTGGCTAAGCCATGGAAATGTCCCAGATTGGGCTTGGTCGCGACATAGATAATGGTTTCAATGTTGCCTAAGGCGCGTTTGGCTTGGGTGGAGTCGGGATTGGCCGCATACAAGTTGCCCCCTAAGCACAGCAGAGTATCCACCTTGCCTTCATCCGCCGCTTCAATCAACGATCGGGTATCATAGCCCTTCGTTTTACTCAACGGTTTGCCCAGCAGTTGTTCCAATTTAGCTTGCAATTCTTTTTTGAGCTTGGCCGTCGTCACCCCCATTGATCCAAAGCCTTGGACGTTGGAATGGCCGCGCACAGGCATGACTCCGGCTCCTTGCCGCCCAACATTTCCAGAAATCAATGCTGTGTTCACAATACTGATAACGTTATCTACCCCGTTGCGATGTTGGGTAATGCCCATCGCCCAACCAAAAACAACGCCCTTAGAGGTTCCAATGATGGTGGCAGCAGCGGCAATGTCTGCCTGCGAGACGCCACAGGTTGCAGTGATTTCTTCCCACGGCGTCGATCGGGCCTGGTCCACCACGGCTTGCCAGTTTTCCGTATAGGCTTCTAAGTAAGACTGTCGTAAAAAGCCCTGTTCAATTAAGGATTTTTGAATACCGATAAACAGTGCGGTATCACTACCGGGAATGGGTTGTAAATAGAGGGAAGCAATGTCGGAACCTGGAATCAGGGATGTGACTGGAAACGCTGGAGAGCCAAATTTGACCAAGCCAATTTCCATGACGGGATTAATAACAATGACTTTACCACCCCGATCGCGGAGTTCAATCAACTCATTCATTAACCGGGGATGGTTATAGGCGGAGTTGGCCCCTGCTAGCACCACACAATCGGATCGCTTGAGACTTTCCAAGCTAACGACGGAAGTTTTGGTTCCGAACATCTCCGTCAAGGCATTGGTGGAAGGGGCATGGCACAGGTCAGAACAATCTGCCAAGTTATTCGACCCCAAAGCCCGAATCATCAATTGCAATAGGAATGCAGCTTCATTGGACGATCGACCGGAACTGTAGGAGGCAACCCGTTCCGGAGCCTTGCGGAAGGCGGCGGTTGCTAGGTGATACACTTCGCCCCAGGGAATCCGTTCGTAGTGATCTGACCCGGCACGGCGAATCATGGGAAACCCTAAGCGACCTAGGCGATCGGCGTCTCGGGAGGAGAGTTTTTGTAAGTCGGCAAGGCTACGCTGGGCAAAGATTTGGGGCGGAACGGCGGGCTGGATTTCTGCGGAAATGGCTTCCACGCTTTTCATGCAGCGCTGGAGTTTTTCACCCGTTTCGTTGGTGAATCCGCCTTTCTGGCCTCCGGTACCCCAGGAACAGGACAGGCAAGCACTGTGATGTAACAGCGTTTTCCAAATTTTTGGGCCTTCCGGCGACAACGTATGCTCGGCCCAGTATTCAATAATAGGCAATCCGCCCCCGATCGCAGGGGTGTCTTCATTGGTTTCGTGGGCAGGCGGAATGGGTTTAAGATTTTGCAGTGGATCGGAACTCATTCAAATACCCTCCCAAGGATTCGATCGGATCAAGATTGTTAACGATAAAGATTATTAATGCTGTAAAAATTAAGCTATAGAAATTATGGAATAGAAAATAGCATCCCACCACATCCTGTCATAGAACTGTAATGATTCAATGCTGTAAACATTGAAAGCTTGATAATTTAGTCATTTAGAGATAGCTAATAAATTATTTCAAGCTAGGGATTCCTAGGTGAATTAAACGTTTAGACGGTTAATCTCAATCATTAATTTGGCAATTTTTTTTGATTTCATTTCATTTAATATTGCACTATTGTAAAGTGACTTTCCGAGGCGCTACAGACCCATTAGGGAGATATGTCACAGATGTAAAAGCAGTCCCAAGTGTTTCTTTTGTATGACGACGCGATCGGGATTTGCTCGTTAGGCTGACAAGGTCAAGGCTTGACGATCACTCAACCTTTGAAATACTGGGAACAGATTCCTGGAACGCTCTTAAGGGGCGTGTTATTTAGCCAAACCTGAACTAGGAGATTCCATGTCAGAAACAAGCTTTAATCAACAAGTGGATGAGCCTGTAGTGGCCAACGATCCGACGGAAATGACGGATGAGACGTTGGCAGAGGCCGTTAAACGCAATCCTCGCGCAGAAATTTCTGAGGCCCATCGTCCGTTTTTAGAAAAGGTAATGTTACAAGCGGGATTATCTGATCCCTACGATGCAAGAGATATCACAGAAGTGGTTTTCCGAGTCATGCGGGACGTTATGACCACGGAAGCGGCGGATCATGTGGCGGAAGAATTGCATGAACCAATTTTGGAAACGACGGATAAAACTTTGCAAATGGAAATTGTCGATCTCTGGCATGATACTAATCCGATCGTTGGATTTTTGAGCCGGGTGCGTCCACCGTGGAAGGGGCCCGGAATTTTCAATATTGATGACGATCGCTTTTTATTCCGGGTAGCCAATGAGTCGGGTATGTCCCGATCGGTGGAACGGGAACAGGTCGTGACGGCTGTCTTTTCTGCTACGAAGGACGAATTATCACAAGAACGAATCCAAGAAATTTCTAGCTGGCTACCGGGCAAAGTTAAGGAGCTATGGGAAGCTGCATAGAGTAGTTTAATAATACTCAGTTTGATGCTACTCAATTGATTGATTCAAATTCTTGCAAAGTCCCCCTGATTCAGGGGGACTTTAATCGTATTTACTCCACAACCCGATCTCGCTCCATCATGCTGATGTATTTCCAATCGGAGCCGAGGACGGGAATGGGGGGACTCCAGCGAATGCGTTCGCAAAACCGTACGACTTGCAGTTGGTTAATGGTAGTTTGAATTTCTTCGCGGGTGCCGAGGAGGTAGATTTGGAAGGGTCTGCGGGTGTCGTCGATCGAAGTTTCTGGACGATCGGGGCCGCCAAAGCCAATAAACATGGGATTTCTCCTGGTTGTAGATGGGGAAGAAATCCCAAAAATTAAAGCCACCCTTTTGCGCAGGACAAGTAGGGTGGCCCGATCGAATGTTACAATCCGTGTCAGACCGCCTAGCTGCCTTGATCAGCTTCGGGGTTTAGCTACCCTTTGTTGGTGCAAACAACGCTGGGTAGCGCTTCAATTTTTGGGGTCGTAGCTGATTCATAGCCCTACGGGCGGTCTGTGACCAACGTGACTTAACGACACGGATGTATTCAGCTATGAGAAACAAGCCTAGTGGAGCGTCAAGCTTAAAATTGTGAGTGACATTATTCCAAATCGACTATTCCATAAGGATTCTGGAGATCACTAACGCACAAAATCAAAATTGACAGACCACTAGGGGTAAACTGGGGCGCTGTCAACTATTTTGCGATTGTTTATAATTTTGTGATATTTGGTAACGTGGCATTTAGCACTAGATAATAGTCTGATTAGCACAATCTATTTCACCGTCGATCGCAGGTGTTCGATCGCCCTAAATCTCCCTACTCTACGGGAAGCAAAGCTACAAGGGGAACTTTGAGAATGTATATTTTCCAGCTATCTTTTGTATGCTTTTCCGGTTCTCCCTTTTTTCTTGGCGTAGCCTCTCCGAAGGAGATAGGGGGATCAAACACCCGCGATCGACGTTACGACCAATACTGCAATGAATGTGCGACTAACGCAGGATTGAATGCTGTAATGGTTTGCTGGTCTGCGTTAGAGGTGCAGATCCCCCCTAGCCCCCGCGCTACGCGCCGCTAACGCTAGAAATAAAGGGGGAACAAGAGAAATGCATACTCAAAGTCCCCCTTAATAAGCAGGGCTGATCTATTGAGGAAAGGAAATTATACTGAAGAGGTTATTGCATTTGAGTTCAACGCTGTATGAGCCTGATTGAGTCACTGCAAAAGATACGGGATTATCGGACCCAACCCGATTATCCCCTCTGGGTCATCCTCGTCCTGGTCATCATGGGGACGATGAGTGGTTGTACGGGTTACCGTGCGTTAGCAGACTTTGTCAGCCGTCACCAAGCGGTACTCTTAGAGACCATGGAATTACCCTATACCCGCTTACCCAGTCTTTCTACGCTGCGGCGCATCATGGTAAGGGTGGATTTTAATGCATTCACCGAAGCCTTTAATGAATGGGCCCAGACTTGTTGTCAAGCGACGACGCAGCAAGTGCCGATGGATGGTAAAAGCATCAAGGCAAGTCTTCATGATTATGATCAGTCTTACCAAGATTTTGTCAGTGTCGTCTCGGCATTCAGTGTTGAACAGGGAGTCGTGGTCGCTTTAACGTCACTGCAGAATGCCGATTGCAGTGAGATTAAAACGGTTGAAGTGTTGTTAAACAAACTGCACCTGACGGGTATCTGTTTCTCTCTCGATGCACCTGCTTGACTGACAAAACTAGAAAGCCGGAATGTGCTTGAGGACAGTGAATTCACGCTGCAAGGATTGTTCCGATTGACGGTATGAAGCCATAGTGGGTTCAGGGTCTGGAGC
>NZ_JBLZFX010000183.1:0-4529 GCF_050753345.1 Alkalinema pantanalense CENA528
ACTCCCCACTCCCCACTCCCCACTTTCCCCATGCTCCTCCCACTCCTGGAATTTCAAGCCGTTTCCTACACCTATCCCGATGCATCTCATCCTGCGATTCAAAACCTCAGTTTAGCCATCTTTGCGGGACAAAAAATCGTCATTCTGGGGCACAACGGCTGTGGCAAATCAACGTTGCTTTTGCTGGCAGATGGGTTATATCGCTGTAGTTCTGGTGTGATTTCCTGGAAAGGAGAACCTCTCCGCTATCATGCACCTGTGCTGAACCAATGGCGACAACGGATTGGTCTAGCATTTCAAGACCCGGAACAACAACTGGTTGCGGCGACCGTTGCTGAAGATATTTCCTACGGACTCTGCAATTTGTCCTTGTCCAAAGCCGAAATTGCCCAACGTCTGGATCAAACCCTGCTCGACTTTTCCCTTCAAGATCTCGCCGATCGCCCCCTCCATCACCTCAGTCTGGGGCAAAAGAGACGGGTGGCACTGGCGGGTGTGATGGCATTAAAACCAGAGTTGTTGCTGCTGGATGAACCCACTGCCTATCTGGATCGGCGGCAAACTCGCCATTTATTGGCAGAACTCGATCGCATCCATGCCAGCGGCACGACGATTGTGATGGCGACCCACGACCTTGATCTTGCTTATGCTTGGGCAGATTGGGTGATTGTGCTGCATGAAGGACAATTGGTGTTATCAGAACCGGCACAGCAGGTCTTCGCGCAGGTGGATGTCTTGAACCAGTTGCAACTGGGGATGCCGACTCTGTTGGAATGCTGGTATGCGCTCCCGGCAACTTGGCGTGATCGCCACTCTCCCCCTAAAACGATCGCAGAGTTGCGCTCTTACTGGCTCAATCACTTACCCAGATGACGTTGATGGCAGCAAGCAAATGGCTGAATCTGATATTACCCCCGAAATTTTAAAAACGATCGAGATTCTGGAAGCTCTAGAGACACTGATAGACAATGCTTCCAGTTCTAAAGTTGAAGCGATTTTGCAGGAAGCCTGGATTAAGGTGAGCGAAACCTTCCCGGATGATTTCAAAGAGGCAACGCGGGAGGATGCTGGAGCGGAAGGATTACGGCGCTATATTCGGGTCAAAGCATTTTTTGAGAATCCCACTGAACATCCAATCAGTCCGGAAGAATTGGAGGCATACTATCGCAATCGTGCGCCCGTAGACGAGGATTCAGCAGAGTTTTTCTTTCCAGACTGAAAGGCGATTCTCTTGCGGAGACACTTTGTGAACGTAACTGCTGATCCAATGAAGCTAAAGTCTCACAGCTCATGGTCGGTTATTTGCTTGCAGATAATCGAGGATGCCCTGCACGATCGCCTGTGCCATTTGAGTTCGTGTGGCTGGATCGCTGAGCCGAAGTGCATCCTCTTGCCCTGTCACAAAACCCACCTCCACCAGCACCGCAGGCATCGCGGTACGAACCAGAACATAAAAGCGAGCACGTTTCACGCCGCGATCGCGCATTCCAGTGCTTGTCAATAGTTGTTGTTGAATATGTTCTGCCAGTCGTTGTCCCTCTCTGTTACCCGCAACATGAAAGGTTTCAATCCCGTTCACCTCCGGATGGCTCATGCTGATGGCATTGGCATGAATGCTGACAAAGACGGTAGCACGCGCACGGTTCGCAATCTCTACACGCGGTTGTAAGCCCAAATCCACATCTGTTTGTCGGGTCAGGATTGCCTGGATTCCCTGATTCTCCAGCAAACTAGCGACTTGTAAACTGATGTCTAAGACAATGTCTTTTTCGTAAATCCCGCCAATTCCAACAGCACCAGGGTCAGGACCACCATGTCCCGGATCAATGACGACGATCGGACGCTGTTGGGGTAGAAAATTGGTTGGTTGGGGGGAAGGAACTGGGACGGTTGGTGCAGACTCTACCCTTTCTGGGATTGAGTGGCTGGGAACGGTCATCTCTGCAGCGGCAGGCGATGAAGGGGACGGTTGAGCGGCGACCACAGCAGCTTGCAGCCAGATCAGTCCAAACCAGCCAACGAATTGCCAATGAAATTTCACGAATTTGAAGTCCAAAAAACTGAAGAGCCGAGTTTTTTGCGTTCGGCTAAGTGATTATAATATGAGAATGATTATCATTCTTGCTAACTATGATCGGATCTGTCCTTCAATCCCCTTCTAACCAAACCAGCGCTGAAACTTTGCGGCGGCTTCGTCATACCTGTGCCCATGTGCTGGCAATGGCAGTGCAAACGCTGTTTCCAGAGACCAAAGTGACGATCGGACCCTGGACAGACACTGGATTCTACTATGACTTTGACCGTCAAACCCCCTTCACTCCTGACGATCTCACCCGAATTGAAACCGAGATGCGGCGCATCATCAACGCCAATCTACCGATCATTCAAGAAGTGGTCGATCGAGCGCAAATTCGGGCAGAAATTGAGCAACTCCACGAACCCTACAAATTGGAAATCCTCGACAGCATTCCCGCTGATGAACCGATCACACGCTACTTCATTGGTTGTGCAGATACCCTGCAAGGCGTGACAGAGGCTTCCTTGTTTCACATCGCGGCGGATACCCTGATCCAGAAACCGATGGGCAAGGATTGCTGGTGGGATTTGTGTGCAGGTCCTCATCTAAACTCCACGGGTGAAATTAACCCCAATGCCTTTGCCCTGGAGAGTGTAGCGGGAGCCTATTGGCGAGGGGATGAAACCAAACCACAGTTACAGCGGATTTACGGTACAGCCTGGGAAACTCCAGAACAGCTACAGGCGTATCTCACCCAAAAAGAAGAAGCGAAACGCCGCGACCATCGCAAGTTGGGACAAGATCTGGATCTGTTTAGTATCCAGGAGGATGCAGGTGGGGGACTGGTCTTCTGGCATCCCAAAGGGGCGCGGATGCGGCTCTTGATTGAAGACTATTGGCGCAAAGCGCATCTAGATGCAGGGTACGAACTACTCTACACGCCGCATATTGCCAATCTTGATCTCTGGAAAACCTCCGGTCACTTCGATTTCTACCGCGAGAATATGTTTGACCAGATGGAGATTGAGACGCAGCAGTACCAGCTCAAGCCGATGAACTGCCCGTTTCATGTGCTGACCTACCAGAGCCATCTTTATTCCTATCGAGCATTACCGATTCGTTGGGCAGAGTTGGGCACCGTCTATCGCTACGAGCGATCGGGTGTATTGCATGGTTTGATGCGGGTGCGCGGCTTTACTCAGGATGATGCTCACATTTTCTGTCTGCCCGAACAGGTGGCAGACGAGATCCTGGGTGTGTTGCATCTCACGGAAACGATCCTTTCTGATTTTGGCTTTACCCAATACGAGGTAAATCTTTCCACTCGCCCTGCCAAATCGGTAGGGACGGATGATATCTGGCAGTTAGCCACGGATGCCCTGGTTGAAGCCTTAAATACCAAAGGTTGGGACTATATCACCGATGAAGGGGGTGGTGCGTTTTATGGTCCCAAAATCGACATCAAAATCAAAGATGCGATCGGGCGTTTGTGGCAATGTTCCACCATCCAGGTCGATTTCAATTTACCGGAACGCTTTGAGATGGAATATGTCGCTGCTGATGGTTCGCGCCAGCGTCCAATCATGATTCACCGCGCCATCTTTGGATCGTTAGAGCGATTCTTTGGCATTCTCACCGAAAACTATGCCGGAGATTTTCCCCTCTGGTTGGCTCCAGTTCAGGTGCGGGTGTTGCCTGTGAGTGATGATCAACGAACCTATGCCACTGCGATCGCCCAGCAACTCAAACAACTGGGATACCGGGTTGAAGTCGATTCCAGCGGCGAACGGTTGGGTAAACAAATCCGCACCGCAGAAGTGGCAAAAATTCCGGTGGTTGCCGTGATTGGCAAACGCGAAGTCGAGCAACAAACCTTGAGCGTACGAACTCGTCATGCGGGTGCATTAGGATCGCTGTCGCTCACGGAGTTAAGTGAGAAGCTGGAAACGACCGTTGCTCAAAAAGCGATTCTTTGAGAGTTGTCGTCTGTTTCACAGTATTTTAATGCTCTCATCCAATTCACAATTTGTGTAATAGGAGCGACATCATGAACTTATTTTCTCAAGACAAAACCAAAGCCAACCCAGAGAAGATCCGAGACATTAAACGTTGGGTTTATCGCATCTTAAACGTTAATCCTGACATTCCAATTTCCATCAGCCAACTCACTTGTAAAGAACCCGGATGCCCTCCCATTGAAACCGTCATTGCCATCATGACTCAACCCATCAAGCAGCACAAAATTCACAAGGCTGTAGATGAAATTGACGAATTAGACATTCGCAACCTGTACTAAACCACTCCCCACTCCCCACTCTCTAATGTCCCAACACACCCTATTTATCTGCAAATCCTGTGCCTTCTCCTCAACCCAGCGAGATTACATGGGGCAACGAGGCGGTTATCATTGCGGTGGACCCAAGCATTTGGACAAGATCTAATGAAAGTTAAGCTCTAAGTGTAACGTGAGCTCAGCCATCTCATAGATCAAAAGAGATTGATCTGACAAATG
>NZ_JBLZFX010000184.1:0-4525 GCF_050753345.1 Alkalinema pantanalense CENA528
AACGCAGCAGGCTTGTGGAACTTCTACTTAGATGCAGCATAAGTTAGATAACAGTCAGGGCAAACCCTGTCCCAGAGCTGGTTTTATTTCCCAACAACTCTATTGATGTAAGGTCAGCCATCTTGGGAATAGAGACCCAAACAACCTATCGTCATTGTTCAGGAGTTATTGTAGGCATCCATCGGTAAACAGGAACAGACGAGGTTGCGATCGCCATAGGCATTGTCAATCCGATTCACCGCCGGATAGAACTTGTTCTCCCGCGTCCAATTGGTTGGAAAGATCGCCTTCTGCCGTGAGTAGGGACGCTCCCAGGCATCGTCGATCAAATCCATGACCGTATGGGGGGCATTCTTCAGGACATTGTTCTGAGCATCCACCTGACCGTTTTCAATGTCGCGAATTTCCTCTCGAATGGCAATCATGGCATCACAGAAGCGATCGAGTTCCTCAAGGGATTCACTTTCCGTTGGTTCCACCATGATCGTCCCAGCGACGGGCCAAGACACCGTTGGCGGGTGGAATCCATAGTCGATCAACCGTTTAGCCACATCATCCACCTCGATTCCTGCCGTTTTCTTAAATTGGCGCAAGTCGATAATGCATTCGTGGGCTACCAACCCGGCCAAGCCTTTGTAGAGCACTTCGTAATGCCCTTCCAGTCGCTTGGCAATGTAATTGGCATTGAGAATGGCGATTTTTGTGGCTTCCGTCAGACCCGTTCCGCCCATCATGGCAATGTACATCCAGGAAATCGGCAGAATGCTGGAACTGCCCCAGGGAGCCGCAGATACCGCCCCGATCGCTTGGTCTTGCCCGATCGAAATCACCGTATGTCCCGGCAAAAAGGGCGCTAAATGAGCGGCAACACCGATCGGCCCCATGCCAGGGCCACCGCCGCCGTGGGGGATGCAGAAGGTTTTGTGCAGGTTCAAATGGCAAACATCCGCGCCAAAATCCCCTGGACGGCACAGCCCCACCTGCGCGTTCATGTTGGCCCCATCCATATAGACTTGGCCCCCGTTGGCATGGATGATTGCGCAGATTTCCTGAATACCCGACTCAAATACGCCATGGGTGGAGGGATAGGTGACCATCAGCGCCGACAGCGTTTCCCGGTATTGCTCCGCCTTGGCCCGTAGATCGGCAATATCAATATTGCCATCGCCATCGCAATTCACCGGAACCACCTTCATCCCCGCCATCACTGCACTGGCGGGATTGGTGCCGTGGGCGGAGGTGGGAATAAGGCAAATGGTACGATCGCGATCGCCCCGACTTTCGTGATAGGCCCGAATCACTAGCAATCCGGCGTATTCCCCTTGGGAGCCTGCATTGGGTTGCAGCGAAATGGCCGCAAAGCCCGTGACCTCTGCTAACCACTGTTCTAATTGGTTAAACAGAATTTGATATCCTTCCGTCTGCTCAACGGGGGCAAAGGGATGGATTTGCCCAAACTCGGGCCAAGTCACAGGAATCATTTCCGCCGTTGCATTGAGCTTCATCGTGCAGGATCCCAAAGGAATCATCGCACTGGTTAAGGAGAGATCTCGCTGCTGTAACCGATACATGTACCGCAGCAATTCCGTTTCTGAATGGTAAGTGTTGAAAACGGGATGGGTCAGAAAGGCAGAAGTGCGAGCTAAGGACGGCACGATCGAGGCAACGGCGGGTAAGGTTTCAACCGTTTGCCCAGCAAACACTTCCAGTAAATCTAAAATATCCCGCTCGGAAGTCGCTTCATCCAAGGCAATTCCGAACGAACCATCGGCAAACCGCCGCAGGTTAATTTTCCGTTCCGCTGCCCGATCGAGGATCGCTTCGGTGAGATCGCCCACTTGCACCCGAATCGTATCGAAGAAACTTTCCGACACTAGCGTAAAGCCTTGGCCCTTGAGTCCCTCCATCAGGGTGTTGGCTAAGTTGTGCACCCGCTGGGCGATCGCTTTCAACCCCGCTGCCCCGTGGTAGACAGCGTACATGCTAGCAATGACTGCCAAGAGCACTTGGGCGGTGCAGATATTGCTCGTCGCCTTGTCCCGGCGAATGTGCTGCTCCCGCGTTTGTAACGAGAGGCGCAGCGCCCGTTGGCCCCGTGCATCCCGCGAAACTCCCACCAAGCGCCCTGGGATCTGCCGTTTGTAGGCATCTTTTGTGGCGAAATAGGCAGCGTGGGGACCACCGTAGCCCAGGGGCACCCCGAAACGTTGGGTATTGCCCACGGCGATATCTGCGCCAAACTCACCCGGTGGGGTGAGCAAAGTTAGCGCCAAAATGTCGGCAACGACGGTGACTAAGCCCCCCGCTGAATGCACCCGATCGCAGAAGGTCCGGTAGTCATAGATGGTGCCATCGGTGGCGGGATAGGACACCAGTGCTCCAAAAATCGGGGTCTGGCTATCAAAGCTGCGATGATCGCCGACGATGACCTCAATGCCCAGAGGTAAGGCGCGGGTTTGAATGACATCGATCGTTTGGGGATGACACGTTTCCGACACAAAAAAGGCTTTGGCTCCGGTTTTATTGATTCCGTAGCTCATGGCCATGGCTTCCGCCGCCGCTGTGCCCTCATCCAGCAGCGAGGCATTGGCAATTTCCAGCCCTGTCAGGTCAATGACCATGGTCTGGAAGTTCAGCAGGGCTTCGAGGCGACCCTGGGAAATTTCGGGCTGGTAGGGGGTGTATTGGGTGTACCAGGCCGGATTTTCTAGAATATTGCGCAGAATGACCGGGGGCGTGATGCAGTTGCTGTAGCCCATGCCGATGAACGATCGATACACCTGGTTTTTAGCGGCGATCGCCTTCAAGTCTGCCAGGGCTTCATATTCCGATCGAGCTTTGCCAATTTGTAGCGATCGCTTCAGACGAATTTCTGCGGGGACTGCTGCATCCATCAACCCATTTAACGAGTCATAGCCAAGCTGTTGCAGCATTTTCTGCACATCCGCTGCCCGTGGCCCCAAATGGCGATCGGCAAAGCTATCGGTATAGGCCAAGTTGGAACTTTTGCCCATGGCGCGGAAACCGTTGTTGCTATGGCCATTACTAGGGTTAGATTCAGCAGCAGAAAATTCAGCCGGGGCTTGCAGGGAAGAAGAAATAGGCTCTGACATGGGCTTCATTCTTTGGGTGTAGGGAATTCAGGTCTCTATCTGGTTGTAACAGCGTATAACAAGTTTTCACCGATCGGGAACCTATCGGTGTAAAGGGCAGGTAATTTTTTGAAATGGGATCCGTAAATCTTCGAGATTACGAAATGACTTTGCCTAAAATCAATCAATATTTCTACCAGGCAATTTGGCCGTAATTTGCAATCAATCGGCGCGGTACAGCAAGCGAAAGTGGCGGGGACGGAGGCCGTCGGGATCTAAAAGATCGTCTGCCTCGACTAACGGAAGTCCGGTTTGCTCGAAGGTGGCTAACTGCGATCGGGTTAAGGGGAAGGGTGGCCCGGTCAGTGGATCGGTTTCCTCACGGCCTCGGCAAATCACCAGCAGTTCCCCACCCGGTGCCACCAATGGCGCGATCGCCTGCATGGCGGGAATATGGAGTTCCGGGGGCATGGCTTGGATCGTATAAATTTCCAGCACGAAGTCGAAATGCCTAGCCCAATCGCTGGGTAAGTCAAAGAGATCGGCCACTTGGTAATCAACCTGGGACTGGGGAAAACGCTCTCGGCACCAAGCGATCGCCGTAGGAGACAGATCAAACGCAGTCACGTTGAATCCCCGATCGGCCAAGGCTTCCGCATCATCGCCCAGCCCGCAGCCCACCACCAAGGCTGACCGTCCAGTCCCAACGAGCGATCGGGCCGTCAACCAATCCAGAAACAACGGATGGGGCTGACGATTCACCCAGGGAATTGACTCTGGATTGCCGTTGGCCGAGGCATAGAGCGCTTCAAACCAGGCTAAAGGCTGGTCGGTGTCGCGGTAGGTTTGGGCTAGACTTTGCACCCGCGATCGTAATTCCTGACGGTCAACTTCTCGACGGTCAAGTTCCTGTGGCTCCTCGTTGGCCTGACTCATGGGGTGACCTAGGCTCCTTCCACCATGGCACGGTAGGCATCCGCAGACAGGGTCGATTCCACCGCAGTCGCGTCACTCACTTCGACCTTCACAAGCCAGCCAGCCAAGTAGGGATCCGCTTCCAACTGATCCGGCGCATCCACCATCGCTGCATTGACATCAACTACCGTTCCTGAAACGGGGGACTTCAAATCCTCAACGGCTTTGACGGATTCGATCGTGCCGAATTTTTCGCCTTGGGTGACGCTGCTGCCCGGTTCCGGCAATTCCAGAAAAACAATATCGCCCAACTGGTCGATCGCGAAGGCGGTGATGCCCACGGTGGCGACAGCGCCGTCTAAGCGGACGTACTCATGGGTATCGGTGTAGCGCAGATCTTCGGGGTATTCGAATGCCATAGCCAACTCTCGCGATCAAACAATGGTTTTGCAAAACAGTGGTCTTTCAAAAGTGTACCGCTGGTTGGGGGAATTGGGGAATGGGGAGTGGGGAGTGGG
>NZ_JBLZFX010000185.1:0-3120 GCF_050753345.1 Alkalinema pantanalense CENA528
TCTCCCACCCGGCCCGATGCCGGTGGCGAAGCCTAGCCCGGCGCGCCGGGTGGCCGCACTCGGGGCCCGCCCGGATTGACGCCGGGCCCGCGGGGCGCGCAGGCCCGCGCGCCCCGGCCCGGCGGCGCCGGCCGGCGTCGATGGCGCCTTCGCGCCCGCCTGCTATCCTCCGGCGCCCGTACCCCAGCGGATGGACCCATGCTCGCGACCGCCCCGTCCTCCAGCGCTTCGTCCACCGGCGCCACGCCGCGCGCCCATCGCCCCTGGCTGGGCGCACTGGCGCTGGGCCTGCTGGCGCTGCTGCTGGCCGGCTGCGGCCGCGGCCCGGTGGTGCGGGTGTTCCCGCCCGAGGCCCGGGTCAACGAGATCACCGTGCTGCCCTCGGGCGAGTGGCGGGTCGAGCTGCGCCTGCAGAACTTCTCGACGGTGCCCATGCGGATGGACGCCGTTACCGCCACGCTGTCGGTGAACGGCATCGACGCGGGCGCCCTCTCGGCGACGCCCGGCTTCACCGTCGGCCCGTTCACTTCCGACGTCCACGCCGTCACGCTGCGCCCGACGCCCGCGGCGTCCGACGCTCTGGTGGCCGCGCTGGCCTCGCGCCGCGCGCTGCGCTACGCGATCACCGGCACCATCGCCAGCAGCGAGCCCCGCGAGCTCAGCTGGCCCTTCGATTTCGACAGCGCGCTCAGCCCGGTCCCCGGGCTCGAGGGCGTGCTGCGCTGACCCCCACGGAGACTCCCGCATGAACAGCTACACCGCCCCGCTGCGCGACATGAAGTTCGCCCTCTACGACGTGATCGGCGTGGAGGCGCTCTACGCCCGCCTCGGCGCGCACGCCGCGCAGCGCGACGTGATGGACGCGGTGCTCGAGGAGGCCGCGAAGTTCAACCAGACCGTGCTGGCCCCGCTCAACCAGGTCGGCGATGCCGAGGGCTGCGTCCACGACAAGGCCAGCGGCGCGATCACCACGCCCAAGGGCTTCAAGGAGGCCTACGCGCAGTTCGTGGCCGACGGCTGGCACGGCCTGACCTCGCCCGAGGAGTACGGCGGCCAGGACCTGCCGCAGAGCTTCGGCATCGCGCTCAAGGAGATGATCGATGCGGCCAACCTGGCCTGGGGCAACTACCCGCTGCTCTCGCACGGCGCCACCGAGGCGCTGAAGCACCACGGCGAGGAGTGGCAGAAGGAGGTGTTCCTGCGCCCGATCATGGAGGGCCGCTGGACCGGCACGATGTGCCTCACCGAGCCGCACTGCGGCTCCGACCTCGGCCTGCTCAAGACCCGCGCCGAGCCGCAGGCCGACGGCAGCTACGCCGTGCACGGCACCAAGATCTTCATCACCGCCGGCGACCACGACTTCACCGACAACATCGTGCACCTGGTGCTGGCCCGCCTGCCCGACGCCCCGGCGGGCGTGAAGGGCATCAGCCTGTTCATCGTCCCGAAGATGCGGGTGGCGCGCGACGGCACGGTGGGCGCGCGCAACGCGGTCAAGGCCGGCTCGATCGAGCACAAGATGGGCATCCACGGCTCGGCCACCTGCGTGATGAACTTCGACGGCGCCGAGGGCTACCTGATCGGCCAGCCCAACAAGGGCCTCGCGGCGATGTTCACCATGATGAATACCGCGCGCCTCGCGGTGGGCATCCAGGGCCTGGGCCTGATCGACCGCGCTTACCAGAACGCGCTGGCCTACGCCCGCGACCGCCTGCAGGGCCGCTCGCTGGGCGGCGCGCAGTTCCCGGACAAGCCGGCCGACCCGCTGCTGGTGCACCCCGACATCCGCCGCATGCTGCTGACCTGCAAGGCGCTGGGCGAGGGCTCGCGCCTGCTCGCCTACCACGCCGGCACCCTGGTGGACCGCATCGAGCGCGGCGAGGGCGAGGACGCGCGCGCGGCCGACGAGCTGCTGGGCTTCCTGACCCCGATCGTGAAGGCCTGCCTGACCGAGTGGTCGATCGAGTGCACCTACCACGCGCTGCAGTGCTTCGGCGGCCACGGCTACGTGGCCGAGTGGGGCATGGAGCAGCTGGCGCGCGACGCCCGCATCACCACCATCTACGAGGGCACCACCGGCATCCAGGCGCTGGACCTGCTGGGCCGCAAGGTGATCGCGCTGCAGGGCGCGGGCCTGCGCCAGATGGCCGGCGAGATCGAGGCCTTCCTGAAGGCCGAGGCCGGCAACGCGGCGCTGGCCGAGTTCACCGGCCCGCTGGCCGAGGCCGTGCAGGAGTGGATGGCGCTGACGATGGAGGCCGGCAAGCGCGGCGCCGCCGACGGCAACGAGATCGGCGCGGCCGCCTACGACTACCTGTTCTATTCGGGCTACGTGCTGCTGGCCTACTGGTGGGCGAAGGCGGTGGCGGTGGCGGACGCGTCCGCGCACGACGCCGGCTTCAAGGCGGCCAAGCGCGAGACCGCGCGCTTCTTCTTCGCGCGCCTGCTGCCGCGCACGCGCACCCACGCCGCCGGCATCCGCGCCGGCGCGGCCAGCCTGCTCGGCCTGGCCGACGCGGGCTTCGACAGCTGACGCGATGACGGCGGACGCGGCCATGGACAGTCCCTGGCGCATCCGCCACGCGGGCGACGAGGACCGGGGCTTCATCCTCGGCCTCGTCCCGCGCTTCACCGGCTTCGAGCTCCCGGCCTGGCGCACCCGCCGGGAGCTCGACGACGGCATCCGCCGCGACCTCTCCACCCGCCTCGACGACCTGCCGCCCGGCAGCTGGATGTTCATCGCCGAGGACGAGGCCGGCACGCCGGTGGGCTTCCTGCACCTGATGCAGTTCGCCGACTTCTTCACCGGCGGGCGCAATGGCCACGTCTCCGACCTGGCCGTGGCCGAGGGCTTCGACGGCCGCGGCATCGGCCGCTTCCTGCTGGATTTCGCGGAAGCCTTCTGCCGCGACCGCGGCTTCGAGCGGATGCAGCTGGCGGTGTTCCCCGGCAACACCCGCGCGCTGGCGCTGTACCAGACGCTGGGCTACGGCATCGAGATGCACCGGATGGTCAAGCCGATCCGGCGCTGAGCCGGCCCTCCACCGCGGCCCCCGGAGCGCTTGCACGCGCGCACCGGATCGTGTGTATCCTCGGGCCCCGATGGACACGTCCACGCCG
>NZ_JBLZFX010000185.1:3229-4521 GCF_050753345.1 Alkalinema pantanalense CENA528
GCCACCGACACCCCGCCGCCGCGCGTGCTGGTGCTCGACGCGCATGGCCGCATCCTCGACTGGATGACCTGGCAGGACGCCACCTGCCTGTACGTGCGCGACGCGGTGGCCTGGACCCTCGGCGAACCCTGCATGACGGTCCGCGGCGGCTGGAACCGCGCCATCGGCGGCCAGAGCCAGGTCCTGCTGCACCCCATCGTGGCCGCGCGGGGCCGCGCCCGCCCCTCCGCGGCCGACCCCAGCCCGGCGCTCACCAACCACGCGCTGTTCGCGCGCGACGGCCACCTGTGCATGTACTGCGGCCAGGCCTTCGCGCGCGCGGTGCTGACCCGCGACCACGTCGAGCCGCTGTCGCGCGGCGGCGCGGACGTGTGGGAGAACGTGGTCGCCGCCTGCCGTCCCTGCAACGCGCGCAAGGGCGGACGCAACCCGCAGCAGGCGCGGATGCCGCTGCTGGCGGTGCCGTTCCGCCCCAGCTGGGTCGAACACCTGGTGCTGAGCAACCGCCACATCCTGGCCGACCAGATGGCCTTCCTGCGCAGCCACCTGCCCAAGCGCGCGCGTCCGATGGCCTGAGCGAAGCGTGACGCGCGCCGTTGACCCCGGGGCGCACGCTCGCCAACACTTCACGCCCCCCGCCGCCCGGCGGGGTCTTCGTTCGGGAGTGGGGATGGATCGCACGCTGTGCTTCACCGGGATGGACCGCGCCGAGGGCGAGCAGCTGGCCGCGGCCTTCGAGGACGCCAACCGCCGCCTCGGCGGCATCTGGCGCCTCGCCCCGGAGGCCGAGGCGGCCACCCTGGTCATCGACGTCGACTCCATCTACGGGCACATGACCTGGCTGCGCGCGCAGCACGGCCCCCAGCGCGTGGTCAGCCTGACCGCCAACCCGCGCGGCGGCCATGGCACCACCCTGCACCGCCCGGTCAGCGCGGCCAGCCTCGAGGCGATGCTGCGCGAGCTCGATGGCGAGGAGGCGCCGGCAGCACCGGCCGCGGTGGCCGGGCAGGCCGCAGCGCCGATGATCACGCCCTCCGGCACCGGGCGCGCCGCCAGCCCCGATGCCGAGCCGACCATCCCCGCATTCGCGCGCCCCGCGACGCCCGCGGTCGCGCCGACGCCGCGCGCCCCCATCGCCATCGACGAGCCCGCGCCGACGGCCGCCCCGGTGCCGCCCCGGGAGGACGCCTTCCCCGCATCCACCGAGGCCGCCGAGGCGCTGCCCGAGGTCCCGCGCGTCGCCACCCTGCTGGTCGAGGGCCTGCTCGCCGGCCCCTCGCGCCTGCGCCGCC
>NZ_JBLZFX010000186.1:0-4241 GCF_050753345.1 Alkalinema pantanalense CENA528
GTCGCATTCGGGGCTATTTATCCACCTTGCGCAAGCAGAATATCAATCTTTTAGACGCTCTCGTTGGATTGTTCTCGGGCAATCCTGTGTCGCTTAAACCACAGCCTGAGTAGTTACGAAAGGACAATAATTTCATCATGGCTGTGGAGCTACAGGTGCTCAATCAATGGACAGGGATCAAAGAAAGGAGATAAAAAAGAGATGCAGTTTAGATAAAAGGTTTTGAATGCGATCGAATCCCTGAAGCTCCATCCCTAGGTATCGTCACGCAATGCATGGACAACTTGCCGTTTAATGCGAACAAAATCACTAGATAATTTCAGATCTAATTCGCGATGTTCTGGAAACGGCACTGGAATTTCCGCATGAATTCTGCCGGGACGGGCCCGCATCACATATACCCGTTGCGCTAGGTAAATGGCCTCCTCCACATCATGGGTAATCATCAAAATCGTCACATGGGTTTTCTCCCAGAGCTCCAGCAAAAACTGCTGCATTTGTTCCTTGGTTTGGGCATCCAAGGCTCCAAAGGGTTCATCCATCAGCAGCAACGCCGGTTCATTGGCCAAGGCGCGGGCGATCGCGACCCGCTGTTTCATGCCGCCAGACAGTTGTTTGGGATAGGCAGTGGCGTAGTCACTCAGCCCGACAACCTCCAGAAAATATTGCACCCGTTCCCGCTGCTCCGCCTTGGGGATTTTGCGCAGTTTTAACCCAAAGGCCACATTTTGCGCCACGGTTAACCAGGGGTAGAGGGTATACCCTTGAAACACCATGCCCCGATCGGAACCCGGTCGTCCGGTAACGGGTTGGCCATCTACATACACTTCACCGGAGGACGGTGGGGTCAGCCCTGCAATAATATTCAGAAGCGTAGACTTGCCACAGCCGGAGGAACCCACGAGACAGATTAACTCCCGAGGTTGAATGGATAAATTAACATTATCCAAAACGGTGATGGCATTATCTGCTGTTTTACCTCGGCCCTTGTAGTGTTTGTAGATTTGTTGGACGGAGAGTTTCGCGATCGTGTCAACACTGGAAACCGGCTGAGCATATTCTGTCATCATGGAAGATACCAAAAACGATGGTTGTCGATACCGGACTGCATGCTGTGAGACGATTGCTAATGATGCTGAAGATTGCCTTTACCCTGCTAGGAAACTGGAGCTCAATGTGTTCTCAGTGGAATCTAGACCTGTTCCAAAACCGTTGACTGAGCATGGTGATGGGAATCTGTATGGGAATGCTGTCGATACAACTGATGCGATCGTTGGAATTGACGCACCCAATCAAACCACTGATCTAGCCCTTCCCCCGTTTTTGCAGAGACGGGAATGATCGTCACTGTGGGGTTCATTTGCCGGACATTGGCAATAATTTGTTCGATATTGGCATCGACATAGGGTGCCAGATCCAGTTTGGTAATCAGTAAGCAATCTGCTTCTTGGAACATGACTGGATATTTCAAGGGCTTGTCTTCGCCTTCGGTGACGCTGAGCAGGGCAACCTTGGCATGTTCTCCTACTTCAAATTCAGCAGGGCAGACGAGATTTCCCACATTTTCCACCAGCACCAAATCAAATTCTTCAGGATTGTAGTTGTGGGCGAATTGGTGCAGGCCACCGGATACCATCTTGGAATCCAGGTGGCAGGAGCGCCCGGTGTTGATGGCAATGACCGGAACGTTGTACTGGCGCAGGCGATCGGCGTCTAACTCCGTCGTCATATCGCCTTCAATCACCGCAATTTTGAGTTCTTCCGCCAGCGTGGCCAGGGTCTTTTCCAGCAATGCGGTTTTGCCCGCACCGGGACTGCTCATAATGTTGAGGCAAGTAATTCCCCATGCGTCCAAGTGTTTGCGGTTGTGGTCGGCTCCGGCTTGGTTAGCGTGGAGCAGGTTAATTCCCAGGGCTGCGTCAAAGGTTTGGTGCATAGGAAAACAAAAGGGAAATTGTGAATGGAAAATTGGGTGAGATTCGTTAACTATGGGTCAGTTGTTGTGATCAGGTATTAGTCAGGACTTGGTCGTCAGTGGAGACTGAACGGGTGGGAAAACGAGTCAATGGGGGGCAGGTTGGGGGCTGTATTCAATGCGATCGATCTTCAGTTCCCGCCCGGAACGGATGTCTTCCATGGGGGCGTGGCAGGTGGGGCAGGCGTACTGAAGGCCGTATTGCGGACGATATTCCTGTTGGCAGGAATGGCAGTAGGCAATCAGGGGCGTTTCTTGGATCACCAATTCGGCTCCTTGCAAAAAGGTGCCACGGGTTTGCACCTCAAAGGCAAACTGCAAGCTGACAGGTTCGACGCAGGTAAACTGCCCAACGATGAGATGGATTTTTTCAATCACCGGGCGATCGGGTTGGGCGTCCCACCAGTCGCTGATCGTATTGAGCAGTGCGCGAGTCATGTCAGTTTCGTGCATGGTTTAGCTCCCAGTCTTAACTCCCAGTCTTAACTCCAAGCTTGATCAACAGCCATGTTGGCTTCGGGGTGGATGTAGGTGGGTTTCTCCTTACGGGGCAGTTGGCCAGAGAGCACCAAGTGAGCCATGGCATCGCAAATAACGCGGGTTGCCATCAAAGAAGTCATGTCGCTGATGTCGTAGGGGGGAGAGACTTCCACAATTTCTAAGCCACACACGGGAGCCCGCTGGATAATTTTGCCGAGGAGGGCTAGGGCTTCCCGAGGCAGCAAGCCACCGGGTTCCGGCCAGCCTGTGCCTGGGACAAATCCAGCATCAATGCAGTCAATGTCAAAGCTGATGTAAACGCAGTCCGTGCCATCCAACGCTCGCTCTAGGGCAAATTCTGCTGCCGCATCAATCCCGATTTCGGTGATGTCCGTGACCGTTAGAATGTTGGTCGATCGCTCGCGGCAGACTTTGACGCCCTGGCGGGGCACTTGCCAGCCGCCAATCCCCAATTGCACCAAATTTTTCGCCGGGGCATTGGCCATGTTGGTGGCATGGAACCAAGGACAGGTATGCATCCGTTCATCCAAATCTGTCTCTTGGGTGTCCACGTGGCGATCGAAGTGGATAATGCCGACTTTCTTATCGCCGAGGTGACGGCAAACCCCGCGCACGGTTGGAAAGCCGATCGAGTGGTCGCCCCCGAGGATGATGGGGAAAGCGCCGGAACTAAAGATATGGGCAATGCCTTTGGAAATTTGGTCAAAGGATTTTTCGTTGTTAGCGGGAATGGTGAAAATGTCACCCACGTCACACAGGGTAATCTGTTCCCGTAAATCAACGCCGAATTCAAAGTTATAGGGCGTGTAAAGAGCGGAAATGCGGCGAATTCCTTGGGGGCCAAAGCGGGTACCGGGGCGGTAGGTGGTGCCGGAATCATGGGGCACTCCGACGATCGCGACATCATACTCGCCCACCTTGCGCACATCTTCTAAGTAGGGGGCTTTGAGGAAGGTGTTAATCCCCGCGAAGTGGGGCAATTCTCCTCGGGAGAAGGTGGAAATGGTGCGATCGCGAATGCTGTCTGCGGCTTCCAGGCCATATTCCAGCCCCTGGGACACCTCCTGCTGCCAACCCGTTAAGGGCAGTTGGGCTTCTCGTTCTAGACCGTGACTGGCTTCTCGGCCATTCTGTCTAGGAGATTGCCCAGGGCTTTGAAACAATGGATTGTCGCTCATATTGGAACCCAAACGAGAATTGGATTGAAAAGCCCGGAAGATTAAGCTCTAGGTAATAGAAACCTTAGAACCCTCCTCTCCCGGGCTTTTTTCCCGCCGTGTGACCAGTTTGGGCTGCATCCAGTCCCGATGCTGGTTTGCCTCTCTTGGACCAGTCACAGTTTGCGGCTAACGATCGCTGCCGGAACCCTAGAGGCGATAAATTTTTCTTCCGTGCTAGTTTAGGTCACCCATTACGCTGCAAATTGCGGTCAAAATGGCAAGCAGCGGTATTGAAAAGAACTAAACCTACGATGCGCAACGAGCCCAGCGCGTAAGCGACCTTGATTAAACCGTGGAAAGATCTAAACCCGAAAACTTCAGCTCGAAACCTTCGAAAAAAATATCCCAGGGAGTTTAACCAATTACCTTCCGTATAAACTCGTAGCAAATTTATCATCGGTCAAGTTGCGGGTAAGAACTGTATTGAACTTAACCCTCTTCAGTCACTCTAAGCAGAGGAAAAGATAAGTTGCAGGTTTAATCGCTGCACTGAAGGACAGATGAACTGATTCATAGGACGGATCAATTGCTCAAATGCAGTATGC
>NZ_JBLZFX010000187.1:0-4130 GCF_050753345.1 Alkalinema pantanalense CENA528
GGTTGAAGCCCTGGTTCTCTCACTGATTCAATCTCTAATCCCTAATATGATGCTAAATTACCTGCTTTTTCACGATTCTTGGTAAAACTCTTTATTTTTTTAAGCCTGAGTAGTTACAAATTCCCATCAAACAAGGTTTGTCAAGGCTATTTTTTTCCTGAGTCAATCAGCCTATAGTAGTTCAATGTAGTTCAAGCACTGAGTCATTCAATACCGAGTCATTCAATACCGAGTCATTCAAGTACTGAGTCATTCAACACCGAGTCATTCAACACCGAGTCATTCAATACCGGGTCATTCAAGTACTGAGTCATTTAATACGACGTCCTCACGATTCAGTTGCACCTCTGGTTCAAGCCTGAGTTGTTTCACCTGCTGGGTCAAATTGGCTTTCTTAGCTTCGGCTTACAGTTATTTCATTATGAAAAAGCTCAATCCAACCAATCACTCCTGGCAATTCATTCCTTCTCTACGCAGCGTTCTTGCCATTTCTTTCAGTCTACAAATTTTGAGTTTTGTAGGGTTAGTTTGGTTTTTATCGTTTCAAAATAGCCAACGATCGGTCACTGAACTCTCTGCCAAATTACACACTAGTATTAGTAATCAAGTTGATCAACACCTTGACCAATACCTCAGCCTACCCCATAAAATCAACCAAATTGATAAGCAAGCAATCGATATAAATCTGTTGAATCCTAAAGATATTAAACAGGTTGAGCGATTTTTCTGGAAGCAAATGCAGGTATTTGATATTGGCTATCTCTCCTATGCCAACGTTAAAGGTGATTTTATTGGAATTGAACGTTTAGATAATGGTCAACTTATCATTAATGAAGTTAATGCGAGTAAGAAACCTAAAACACTCTCCATCTATCAGATAGATCAAATAGGACAACGATCTAAATTATTAGAGAGTAAATCCTGGGATCCGCAATCAGAGGCTTGGTACACTGAAACCGTAGCAGCTAGAAAACCGATTTGGAGTTCGATTTTTCAGTGGAAGGATAAGCCTGAAGTTATGTCGATTACGGCAAATGCTCCTGTGTTCGATCGAAATCAAAAACTGCAAGGAGTGCTCAGTATTGATTTGATCGTGACGCAAATTAGCCAGTTTTTAAAAAACTTACCGAATACAGATAAGAGTAAAGTTTTCATCATCGAGCCGAATGGGAAATTAGTTGCAAGTTCCACTCAATCGCCAGTCTATAAATTCCAGCAAGGAAACATCCTTCGTTTAGATGCAACGGAATCCGCAGACCCCAACATTCAAGCCACTGCAAGCTATTTACGTCAGCAGTTTTCTGATCTCAATCAACTGCAACAGTCCCAGGCATTGACGTTTGACCATTTGGGAAATCAGCAATTGGTGCGAGTAACGCCTTGGAGAGATGACCTAGGACTGAATTGGCTCATTGTGATTACCACGCCCCAATCTGAGTTAATGGGGCAAATTAATGAAAACAATCGCATCACTGCCAGCCTTTGCCTTCTAGCATTAATTGTCGCGATCGCAACCAGCTTTCTGATGGCCCAATGGCTAAGTCGCCCTCTCTCCCAACTCACCCGTGCTAGCCAATCCATCGCAGCAGGGAATCTGAGCCAACCGATCGCCTTGCCAGCCAGCAGCAAGGAGGTATCCATTCTGGCTCAGTCCTTTGAACAAATGCGTCAAGGATTACAATTAGCACGGCAGGAATTAGAAGCCTACGCCCAATCCCTAGAAGAACGAGTCGCTCAACGTACCGCTGACTTGCAAGCGACCAATGCGGAACTGGAACAGACGCTGTATGATTTGCAAACGGCTCAAAATCATATTGTGCAATCAGAAAAATTAGTTGCCTTAGGTCAGTTAGTCGCTTCCGTTGCCCACGAAATGAATACGCCCTTAGGGGCCATTCGATCGTCGATTCACAACATTTCTACCTGCTTAACGGAAGAATTAGAAGAATTACCCCAATTCCTGCAAACCCTAGCCCCTGATCAACAGGATGCATTTTTTGCACTCTTACATGAATCCTTGGATTCGATCGTGCAAGCCTCACGCCTTTCTAGTCGAGAAAAACGTCAGTTTCGCCGCAACTTAGTGGAACAGTTGGAAGCTCAAAATATTACCGATCCGGAAAGTGTGGCAGATACGCTAGTCGAATTGGGAATATATGCCAACCTCCAAAGCTTCCAAGGACTTTTACAAACACAACAGAGTAATGAAATTTTAAGTACAGTCTACAACTTGGCGAGTTCCCAACGCAGTGTCCAGACGATCACCCAGGCCACGGATGCAGCCAGTAAAGTAGTTCTTGCCCTAAAAGCCTATGCCCAGAACCATCCAACGGGAAGCCCGATCGCTGTGAACCCTGTGAAAAGTGTAGAAGGAGCCTTAACGCTGTATCAAAATTTAACGAAACGTGGGGTCACGATCGAGCGGCAATACGACCCAGATATACCAGAAGTTTTGGGGTTTTCTGAAGATTTGCAGCAAGTCTGGATGAATTTAATCCATAACGCCTTGCAAGCCATGGATTATAAGGGATTACTTCAAATTTCAGTTCAAGAAGTGGATAATACGGTTCAAGTTAGTATTACTGACAATGGATCTGGCATTGATTCAGAAACAATGCCACACATCTTTGAGCCCTTTTTTACAACGAAAAAACAAGGGGAAGGTAGTGGCTTAGGATTAAGTATTGTCAAAAAATTGCTGGATAAACACTACAGCACTATCACGGTTAACAGTGAGCATGGAAAAACAACCTTTACAGTCATCCTGCCGCAATTACGTCAAACAGGGGACACGAATTCATGGGAAACGGAATTCGCTGAGCCTGCTAGTGCACCTTTGATCGATCCCATCGCTTTGCAAGGCCCGATCGCTCCATCAGAAGAAGCCTCCTATCAGAGCTTTCCCGACGATCGAGCCTCAGACTCTCAAACACCGCTAAATTCTCGCTAAGCTGAATTCTCGCTCAATGGGTCAAGCTAAACCCACAGTTGCACGATCGCAATTCGGCCCGATAGACAAACGTCTACATCGGAGCCAGTATCGCGCCGTCGTGCACTGTACTCTCCTTGGTAGATATAGCGATCGGCCTCGACTCGAAAGCCTACGGGCAAGGGTTGGGTACAGGGTTTACAGCGTATCACGTCAGGATCTTGAGCGGTGGGATCTAGGTGCGGTAGATTAATGTTCCAAAAGGAGCCTGGTTCGATCGGCTGGGCCATTAATTGAGTTACTAATTGCCTTGTCCATTGGCTAGCTTGTTCCCAGTTGTAGGGGCGTTTGCGGTTGCGATAGTGGGAAATGGCAATGCCACCGACGCGATGGAGTGCGGCTTCACGGACGGCTGCCACGGTACCTGAAACGTAGACATCCGAGCCCATATTCCCCCCAGCGTTAATGCCTGAAAGCACCCACTTGGTTTGGGGATAGAGGTGGGTGAGGGCGATGCGGGTACAGTCGGCGGGGGTACCCTCCACGGCCCAGGCATGGTCGCCGCGCTGTTCTACGCGGATGGGCCGATCGGTCGTCACTTGGTGTCCGCAACCGGACTGCTGCACCATGGGTGCAACGATCGCGGCTTTTCCGTCTAGGGCTTGCAATAGGGCTTGAATGCCAGGAGCGTCAATGCCATCATCATTGGTTAACACAATCATAGGTCAGGCGATCGGGGTAGATGGGGTAGATGCAGGTGCAATAGTTTGCTTGCGTAGTCTTTTACAGTAGCCCAAAACCTAGGCTCAATAGGAGTTGCAGGACATACCCCTACGGATACATCCTGCAATTTTGCTACCTATTCAGCAAATTTCTAGCTTGCCAACAGGGTGCGCATAATGACCACCCCCACTATCTACACGGCTGCTACATCCTGCTTCCGCTTACGCCGCAATGCAGACCCTAGGCCCAACATAGCTGCGGGCAGCAACGCAGGTGTTGGAATCGCTTCACCTTGCACCCCAACATTATCGATGTCTAAGTTCTTGGCACCATTATTGTTGTTTTGCCCGTAAGGATTACCCCTGTTAAGGTGACCATATGTACTGGTCTGCCCGGTTGAAAATTTGAGGCTTTTCGATAGGATGAAAGCACTGAACAGTGCTATCAAAGAGCGGGAAGGAATGCAGTGATTAGTGCC
>NZ_JBLZFX010000188.1:0-4099 GCF_050753345.1 Alkalinema pantanalense CENA528
AACGCAGCAGGCTTGTGGAACTTCTACTTAGATGCAGCATAAGTTAGATAACAGTCAGGGCAAACCCTGTCCCAGAGCTGGTTTTATTTCCCAACAACTCTATTGACCATACGGCGATTGTGGTGTCCAATACTGCGCAAAGCCTAGAGTTTTATCAAGATTTGCTGGGGCTAAGATTGGCGGGAACTAGTATGAACTATGGGACAGAGCAGGAACACCTGAATAATGTTCAAGGCGCGCGATTACGGATTAGTGGCCTTCGTTCTCCGGCTGGCCCTGGCATTGAATTTTTGGACTATCTAGAACCCAAAGATGGTCGATCGTTCCCTGGAGACGCGCAACCCAATGATTTATTGCATTGGCAAACGACGTTAGTCGTGCCAGATGTGGAGGCTGAGGTTCAGCGATTACGCCAAAATCACGTTAAGTTTATCTCACCAGGAGGCGTCACCATTCCTGCATCTACTTTTGGCTTTACAAAGGGGGTATTGGTGCGTGATCCGGATGGTCATACAATGCGCTTTGTTGAAAAATAATTTTACTAAAGGAATTCTTGGAAATATGCTCGATCTTGATTGTGAGTTTTGATTGTCGCCTGAAATTATTGTTGCCTGAAATGTAACTACTCAGGCTTAAAAAAATAAAGAGTTTTACCAAGAATCGTGAAAAAGCAGGTAATTTAGCATCATATTAGGGATTAGAGATTGAATCAGTGAGAGAACCAGGGCTTCAACCAATCAAGCTCAGCGATGCAGAAATCCGTGCGGTGTATGGGCAGGGAGAAGAAGCCGTCGTGACGTTGGTCAAGACGTTGCTGGGGCAAATCGAAGCCTTATCGGAACAAGTGAATCAGCTGAGCGTACGAGTTGAGACGCTGGAAGGGCAAGCCCAAAAAAACAGTCGCAATAGTAGCAAACCGCCGTCTGGGGATGGGTTTGCAAAGCAGTGGCCCAAAAGTCTACGGGAAAAGAGCGGTAAAGCCTCAGGCGGGCAAGAAGATCATCCCGGTAGCACGCTGGAGTGGCGTGAAGAGGTTGATGCTGTAGAACGCCATTCTGTCAGGGCATGCATCGGCTGTGGTGCGTCTTTGAGCGAAGTCGGCGCAACAGCAGTGCTGAGCCGCCAAGTCTTCGATATTCCGCCCCTGGCCTTGAAGGTGACCGAACATCAGGCTGAGATTAAAGACTGTCCGCATTGTGGCTGTCAAACCCTGGCCAGCTTTCCGGCAGGTGTCAGCAATCGGGTACAGTATGGCCCGAGGCTCAAAGGCATGATGGTGTATCTGCAAGCAGCCCAACTGTTGCCCTCAGGTCGCACCTGTGATGTCTTCAAAGACTTACTGGGG
Source organism: Alkalinema pantanalense CENA528 (assembly GCF_050753345.1). Classification (NCBI taxonomy): domain Bacteria; kingdom Bacillati; phylum Cyanobacteriota; class Cyanophyceae; order Leptolyngbyales; family Leptolyngbyaceae; genus Alkalinema; species Alkalinema pantanalense. Next base: position 1,346 of record NZ_JBLZFX010000188.1, read on the forward strand.
GTGCAGGTATCAGAAGGCACGCTGTACAACACTCTCGCGCAATGCCATGAGCAACTTGAACCGATAGAAGCAACGATCCAAACGCAAGTGGCGACTGCGCCAGTGGTTCATTTTGATGAAACCGGGCTGCGGGTCAATGGCCATCTGTGGTGGTTGCATGTGGCCTGTACCAGCGGTTTAACCTACTACTTTGTGCATGAGAAACGGGGACAACTGGCCATGGCAGCAATGGACATTTTGCCCGACTATCGCGGCAAAGCGATCCATGATGGCTGGAAGAGCTACGGGGACTATCTATGTGAGCATTTCCTGTGTAATGCCCATCACTTGAGGGAATTACAGTTCGTGCTAGAGCACCACGGTCAGACTTGGGCCTATCAGATGAGTCTGTTGCTGGTGACCATACTGGCTCAAGTCAACGGGGCCAAAGCAGTGGGAAAACGGGCTTTAGCTTCAGAGCAACGTCAAGCCTTTGAGGCTCGTTATACCGAGATTATTGAGCAAGGTATCGCGGTGAATCCGTTGCCTGAGCCCCTGCCTGATGCGCCGAAAAAACGAGGTCGTCCGAAACGTCCACCCCCCCTGAATTTACTTGAGCGCTTACGGTCTCAACAAGCGGCAGTTCTCGGATTCATGCATGACTTTGAAGTCCCCTTTGATAACAATCAAGCCGAACGTGATCTGCGCATGATGAAACTCAAGCAGAAAATATCGGGTTGCTTTCGCTCTGAGGACGGGGCTCGCATGTTCTGTCGCATTCGGGGCTATTTATCCACCTTGCGCAAGCAGAATATCAATCTTTTAGACGCTCTCGTTGGATTGTTCTCGGGCAATCCTGTGTCGCTTAAACCACAGCCTGAGTAGTTACTCTCGTTCTAATACTAACCCACCCAGGAAGTAGGCTGCACCCAGTAATTCATGCTGCTGCTCTGGGTTCTCAACCTGCTTCATGGCTCGTACTGCATCGCGTAGGGTGCGTTCAGGGTTGTCGGTCTGGCCGAGGGCGGCAAAGGGCAATAGACCGGGTGCTTGCAGCAGTTCTGCGGCGGGCACTTCCCAGATCCGGATCACGTTGTATTCGGCGTACATCCCTGCGATTTCGAAGTAATTTTGCTGCACGAGGGGGGAATCGATTTTGCGTAGGTAGATGACGACTTGATGGATGGTTTTATCAGGCGCTTTGCGGTGGATGCGCAGGCGATAGTCGGCAAGGCGCATGGGCATGACTTGGGTGGGGTCGGTTTGCCATTCCACATGCAGGATGTCGGCATCGCCTTCGAGCAAAATTAGGTTATCGGCACGAATTGGTTCTAGGGAGAGTTCGGTGGGTTTGAGAAGGGTGGATTGAATAGGTCTGCCGAGGAGCCATCGGGCAATGTCTTCTGGAAATTGTTCGGCTAGTCGCCGACAGGTGCTATCGAAACTCATTTTTTGATTGTAACCCCCATCCGTTCTCAGGTCAGCCAGTTTTGGGAAGGGGTGAGAGGTACGATCGACAGTCTCAAGCGGCGATCGTACTTTTGGACAACTGAGATTGACCCATCTTTAAGGAACAAGCGATCGCCGATCTGTAAATATTGTCCTTCACTATAGCGTTCGTTTAAGAACTAGCTAATGCATCCAATCAGTGTCTTTCCTTTATCCTTTCCTCAATTGCACTACGATTCTCATTGAGAAATACATCAACTTTCACCTCTCCATTCATTCGACTGACAGTTGCTTGGGAGATAACAATTGCGTCTTGAGGTCTCGGAGTAGGAATATACAGCTCAAACATGACAAAATCACCCATAAATACTGTTCCAAGAACAAGTAGACTCCGAACTTCTGGCGGAATGTCATAGCCAGTCAGGGCTGCCTTTGTTGCTGTTTGGGCAATTTTTTCCATTTCACAAAGGTGCAACATATTGCTGGAGAATCTATTCTGAGTAAGTATCCCTCTATGGATGTGGGGGATAGATATCTACTAGGCTTTATATCAACTCAGTGATTTTCCGAAAACTCATCCCAAACAAATTATTTTGTTCTACGACATCTTTAAATGTTTGTGAAACCAAGCTGGTGATAATGATCTCCGGAAATCGGAAAATGTGTTTGCCTTCTAGCTTTTGATGTAGTAAAGCAAACTCCTCAATCTCAGAAACAGCACCATTGTCATATCGATCGACGATGGCTTTTTCATAGTTCAGACAATCAATTTCTTCCTCTCTCACCACGTACAATATTTCTTCGCCACAAAAAACGGGTAAAAGAATAGCTTCACCTAATAAGGGTTTCAGGTAGGAGAGAGCATGTTGAGTAATTGTCATAAAGCCGACCAGAGATAAAATATCAGCTTTTTTAGCAGGATATTTCTCTACTTGAATAGGTTGCCAGGTGTCTGGGAAATAAGGTAGACGATTGCTTCTAAAGCCTCCTGGTGCTTCTGGATCATAGCTGGTGTCAAATCCCCAAAAATAGCTAAGTACTTTGTCATCATTGGAGTCAACATAGTCTAGTGCATCATATTCATCAGATTCTAAGGTGGGAATGTACCAATTCATAGTTGAAAACTCCTATGGTTTGAATTGACCTTTCGACATCTCTCTACCCATTTTTTTAAGTTCCTTCTCAACAGCGCCCTTCCCGCCTCTTTGACAGGGTAAGCGCATCTCAAACGCTATTGACAACTAGGGGTGGAGTCTTTACCCGAGTCGGGCAACGCAGCGGCTAAGACTTGGAGCATAAACGTGTCATCCATTGCGGCTCGCTTCG
>NZ_JBLZFX010000189.1:0-3924 GCF_050753345.1 Alkalinema pantanalense CENA528
ATTTCATCGTCTTCTGGGCTAAGAATGATACGGAGAGGGGCTGGCATTTTAAAGAGAAAAAAGTTCCTTCTATCTTACATTTAATTTACCCCTCCTACTTACTGACTTTTGCTACAAGCCCATGCATCTACAACAGTAGCCAAGGGAAACACAGCAAAAATACACACATCAAGCAGCATCTACCTCCACAGTAACCTCTGCCAACACCGCAGCAATCACTTCATCACTCACACCATGACGACGAAATCCTTCTACCAACTGCGACAATTCAGGTAGTTGCTCGATCGAATTTGACACCACACCTTGGGCAACAGCCACATCCCGAAGGGTTTCCAGAAACAGTTCAAGATCACCTTCCTCCAAAGCATCCTGTAAATACGACAGCGCTCGATCGGGATCCTTCAGGTAATCATTCAAAATTACACTAAATGGCACACTTCTAGTCATTTCCTCTCTCCGTATAATCTTTCCAATACTTCAACGCTTTTTGAATATCACTTTCCTGAGACCGCTTATCTCCACCACACAACAGCAAAATAACGCGATTCTCCACTTTCCCAAAATAAACTCGGTAGCCTGGGCCAAACTGCATCCGCAATTCAAACACCCCATCTGCAATAAATTTGTGATCGCCCAGATTACCCATCTGAATCCGACGAATCCGCAAAAGAATCTTATTCGAACCTTGAGTATCCTTGAGTGAATTCAGCCATTCTGTAAACGGTTGAGTCCCTTGACTGGTTGTGTAGACCTCAACATTCCAAGGCGTTGCTTCCAACCGATCGCCTCCATCACTATCATTACAGGGAGTCCTATTAATTAGGATCCTAACAAAGTACGCCTTTCGCCCCACAAGCTCTAATTATTTCGTCAAATTTCCTCCCGCATAATCTCCGCCTCCTGTATTAATGTTCGTGGTATTACCAAACTGCTGATGAATCGTCGTTCCAGTAGCCGGATTTACGATCGCCCCTTGGGATCCCCTAAAATCAATTTTGCTCCTCTCTCCATCAATCTCTCCATTCTCTGCTGGCAACCGCTGTTCACTCTGACCCACTTGAGGACTCTGAGCAGTCGCTTCAGAAGTAGCAGGGAATGGAACACGAGCTGACTTACCTGGAAACCCTGGTCGCTTTTCAGGCTTCATCCGACCATCTTTTACCGCCGCTAGCAAACGCTCCTGTGCCGTTCCCTCATCACAATTAAAGACATCAACATAGACAATCTGTCCTAATAACCCCGGCGGACTGCAATCTTCCACCCGTACTGGAATTAACTTACGGTTCACACTAGTGGGATCTTGCGCAAAAGCAGCAGCCCATTCAGGTTGAGGAAATGGCTTTTGCAAATAGAGCGACGAGAACACCGCGATCGTCCGGGTTGCCTCTGTTGCTTTCTGCATATCTAGTACAAAGTTGCCACCTGGTCGAAAATCCCAAGCCTGAATAACAACAGAGTATCCCGCTTCTTCCAAAACCCAAGCAATCCACTCCGCCCAAGTACGATCTTTTCCTGTATAGCTAATAAAAAAGTCTTTCATCACTATTCCGGGATTGAGTAGTCACAGTCAAGTACCAACTTAAACGATCGCTTCCTGTTATCTCCTAGATTTCAAGATAGATTAATCTCACGAACAACGTATCTTGTCCTACAAGTTGAAGATAGAACAAGACTGATCAGACTTTAGCAACTAATTACCTTCATCTTGTACTACAAAATCATGTAGTACAAGATGAAAATCCCCTGAGAAACCTGCGTCGCCTTTGGAATTTGGCTTATCATAGCGGTGACCTTGGATTGACCCACCCAGCAGACACCATGCCTGAAGGGCGTCAACCTCTGGCAAGTTCCATTCTGGCAATGGTCGTCATCCTGCCGCTGATCTCGCGCTCAAGTTGGAGTAATGCACCCCGATGGCTCGAAAACCCAAACCCCAATCCTCGCCATCAGACACCTTAGCCTCCCAAGCTAAGACGAATCCGGCTGCATCCTCACATCTATCCAAAATGCCCGACAGCAAACCCGACACCCTGCCCAAGGCCAGTCCCGATTTATTTGAACATAGCCGCGCTACCCGAATGGCCTCCGCACTACCGATTTGGGAAGCCAGCAACATCCTGACCCAACGGAAACATCTCCCCTGGGCTCCCGATCCCAACGGCAAACTCTACTACGCCAAAGATATCGGCAACGGACAAGGGGCTTTGCATTTTTGGGTGACAGAAGATTTAGAAACCGAGCATCCCTCCACCCTAGCTGGTGCCGCTGCCCTTGCCGTGATTGATACCTTCGACATTCGGGCAGCCTGTATGCATTTGATCTACGCCGCCCACGCCGCCCAACTCGATCGCCCCTGGGAACAGGAACTGGTCATCACCGACCAACAAATCGAAGCCTATCTGGGACTCAAAAAACGCACCGATAAAAACCGTCAGGAGAAGCTAGCACTCATCGAAGAAATTGCCAAGCAACCCTGCAAAATTACCACCTTTATTTCCTGGCCGCGCCAAGGCAAAGTTAAGGGATTCACCATTGAGGAAGGCCGCCTCTGGCACATTTTAGGAACCCGTTACCACTACCAGGAAAATTTATTTGGTAAGAAAGAACTGACAGGCATGACCTTTGTGGTGCGTCCGGGGTTATGGACACGCTATTTCCTCAACGAAGAAGGACAACGGGAAAAGGCTGCTTTTTACCAACAGGGATATCTTGCCCAGGACGTTCTAGAAGGGGTGATGAGCGTCTGGCAACACCGGGAAGGAGCGGCTCGGTTAATGGTTTGGTTAATGTTCCAGACACAATTTAGCCAACGATCGCCCTTGACTGTAGAAATGTTGATGGAAATTGCCTATGGGCAGGAAAAAGTCGAATTAGCAAAAGCCAATAGCGAGGCTCGCAAAAAGTTAGTCAACACCTGGGATGACGATTTATTAGCGCTGCACGATCGAGGATGGGAATTACAATTTGATGCGGAAACCTATCCCCCAGACATTCAACCCTTAGGCTTTGGGCGCAGTAATTACCAACGTCCGCGCGGTTTTTTTGATCAACTCCTAAAAGCTCAACTTTGGATTCGGCGACAGGATGGCAAAGATCTACGGCTTGCAGTCGCGGACACCACACATACAATTCCCCCCGCTAACGAACTCCCCCCAGACGAAGCCCTCATCCTCACTGGCCAACAGGTAAAAGCCCTGAGAACAGAACGCAATTGGAGCCAACGCAAGCTGGCAGCCTTCAGTGGGATCAGCCAAGGGTTGATTTCGTTGATTGAAAGCGGAGAGCGATCGATTACCGCCGATACCGATGCCATCCTGAAACGGGTCTTCGAACTCGATCTCCCCACCCACTGATTACATCCCTTTGTAATCACCAATATCCCCAAGGTGTAATCATTCACCCAAAATTGTAATCACTCAGAGATCTTTCCGGATCCCCCGATTAATGGGCCTTTGAGCAGCCTACTTCCTGAGATAGCGCTACTTTCTGCACTGCCTTGGCCAACTTAGCGATCGATCGGGGTTGTAATCATTGGCTTCTAGAGGGGCACAGCACCCGTGACTCAAACTAATAGAATCCAGACCCAGTCAAGCTTTTGGATGATTACAGCTTTTCTAGACCCCCACCCCCGATCGCAATGATTACAAAAAATGTCTAGACCCCCACCCCCAAAGTACTGGAAGGGTAATTCTAGGGCATCACGATCGCTCAAACCCAGAATTATCAGCTATTTTCCCGAATGTTGATTACAGACTCTTCTAGAACCCCCATCCCTTGAGGTCTAGAACCCCACCCCCAATCCTTGCGCCAGACCAAGATCAACTTCTAGAACCCCTTACCCAAAAAATCTAAGTCCCACCTCCCCCTTATTCAACCACCCTCAACAGCCAACCAATCAACACGGATCGCCCTCTCTCATCTACA
>NZ_JBLZFX010000190.1:0-3840 GCF_050753345.1 Alkalinema pantanalense CENA528
AACTGCCGCCACTGCCACCATTGCTCGGTGCGGTGGGACTCATGTTGTTGTACTCATTATCCAAACTGCCATCCCAAGTGCCCTCATCCCCGATCGGTTGCAGATCCAAATTGAGGAAATGGTAGGTCAAGACTTGTTCATTGCCTGCCCAGTCTGAGGATTTTGATAGGTACTATCGCTGTTAGGAACAGCACTACCATTGGCTGGAAACCACTGCGGACTCACTGACTAACGTTGTAAAATGTGATAGGAACAGCACTATAATCCCACAGATCGTACAACAAATATAGCATAACCCCTTCTACGCAGGTGAGAATGATTGCACTAGCTAGAAGTATGGTTCGCCGCCAAGCTGGTTTGTAAAGATAGGAAACAGCACTTGTTGCTAGAATCTTAATCAAGCTCATAATGATACTGGCAACTGAGAAAAATAATAGCTTTGCTTGATCTGATGAAGCCCATGTATAACCAGATTTTGCAAGCAAAATAACTAGCAAATGAACTATTATCGAACTCGGAATACATATTCTTAAAGCAAATTGTAAAACTTGCCAGTGATGCAATGGAGGTGGAAACATCAATTAATCCCTCTAGTAAAATGAATGTGAACCAATCTAATTAATTCAAAATGATTTCTCCTTGTTCAACTGCTCCTTAGCATATCCAAGAAACCTCTCAAACATTGCACCTGTGAAATTCCAGATCCATGACTTTCGACCCTGTCCAGTTACAGCTGCTATATTCCCATCTCCAGCCAGATTATTAAATCGGTTGATTCTGTCAATCCATGATTGTTTTGCAGTTCCCGTTAAGTTTTCTAGGTTGAATGGGAATGTTGCATCAATCGGTGTAACCTGATTTCCATTAAACGTCCTCCATCGATTCCGTACAGTATACGGATCACTGTCAGATGTTAGACCATAATACTCTTTAAGATGCTGAGACAGTGTTTGTTTCGCTCGAGTTATACTGTTAAATCGATCAAATAATCCAAACCCATCAATGTCTCCTAAGATATCAGCTTCTGGTGCTGATGCTTTATAAAATGCATCAATTTCCTCCTGGGTCGGTGTACTCGACAATTTTAAATTAGCAGGAGCATATTTATCTGGGTCGCCTTGCAGTTGCTTCGTTAACCAAACGGAACCCAGCCCTACATCTGCAACCCAAGATGCTGGATCAATCGTCGGTATCTGATAGTAGGGGGCAGAGAATGGGGCAGCGGAACCAGGATGCAGCAAGGCATCTAAGGTAAGCAACAAATGTCCAATATCAATCATCTCATTGCGTTCTGGAATCACAAGGTAGGGGGAAGGATTATCGAGGGTACCGTTTTCATCAGCTTTTGCAGTCAGAATGGCATATGTCTCTTTGCCTACAAGTCCCTCGGAGATGATTCTACGAAACTTGACTTCGTTTACGCTTGAAGGTGGATAGTCTCCATAGAAAGGGTCACGAGATACTACTTCAAAGTTGGGTGCGTTTGGTAGAAGTGTGTCAAACCGGAAATCGTTAATTATATCTTTTAGCAGGTTATCCTTTGATCCAGGATAGTAGAGTTGACGAATACGAGTAATAATTTGTTGGGGGGTATCATTCTTGTAAGCTTTCTCTACCTTCTCTACAGCATCAATAAATGTTTGTAAACTCACTAGCCCTAAAGGACTTTTCTGAGGCTTTATCCCCTTGTAATCCTTGATGTTGAATGAGGCGATCGCTGTCTCGTTTAAAGCAACGCTCAATTGCTTTTGAATAAAAACGTTGTTGTGCTTAACACCCTGAAGACCTACGTCTGTCACTTTATTCAATGCTTTAAGTCGATCGGTTTGTTGATAGAGGACAACATTCAGATGATCGGCAGGTCGTAGAAAACTACTCAATTGCTGCGATGCTAACTGTAGATTATTCAGGCGATATGAAGTATCTAAGAAAAAGTTGAGTGAGTTATCTCCTGCTTGTCCAATCGGATTCAGCCCCGCATAAGCGCCACCCAAATTGACCAAATGACTCAAGAACTCAGCTTTTAGCACCTGCTGGTCAAGGGTGGGGTCATCGACTGCATCAGCCACCTTCACCAATCGGTCTGCATACTTCAATGCCTTCACCTTCTCCGGCAATGGCTCAATCCCACTCAAGAACTCACTCAACCCCGCTGCTGCGATGCGAATATCCCCCTGCTCCAGCAACGTCTCCACCCAATTGGCAACCTCAGTTCCATTCGTCCCATCTACCGTCGGATGCACCTGCACCAAACTGTAACCCAAATTCAACAACGCCTCAACAAACTCCACCGTCTGCACCGCATCCCGCCACTGCGCTACCTGCATCCCCGCCTGCACCAAACTCCGACTCATGCGCCACAGTTGCAGGTCATACAAGTCCCCATCGCCATTGCCCAAACCATTCAACATTTGCACCACATCACCCACAATCCCCGCCGCCTTGGTATTGCCATGCAGGATTGTCCGAATCGTATCGCCATCACTCAAACCACTGTCCGCCATATCCCACAGCTGATCCAACCAACCAAAGGTTCCCGTCAAACCCGTCCCCTGGGGCTTCAGTAAGCCATAGCTACGGGCCAGTTCCCGTGCCGCTTGCTGGATTTGATTCGTGTGTTCTGCCCCAAACCAATTGGTCTGGAGGTGAGCTGCTCCCACCACCGTTTCCACCAGCGTTTGGAAGGTCAATAACCGTACTGATTCGGGATTCGTTACCAATTCTTTCGCTAACGCCAAGCCAATTTGATTCAAGTTCGCTAACGTATTTTTGGCTTTAACCAAACTCCCTTGGAAAAACTGATCTAACCAAGCCCCCGTAAAGACGGCTCCCCCCTCATAGCCATAGCCCACTTGATCATCGGCATCGCCCTGGAGATAGGCTCCCGCTTCGATGAGTAAGTTAAGGCGATTTTTGAGCGCTGCTTTCTTGGCTTGGTTCCCAACACTCTCCGTCGGAATGGCGGCAATGGCAGTCGTCAGGATGGAGCGTAGACGACTACGATAGGTGTTGCTGCTACCAGGGTTGATTGGCCGGGAACCACTGTGGATCGTTGAGAACCCCCTCTGGCGTGGTGTAGGGACTGCGAGACCACTGTCCACCATACCAGTAGCCCCAATAGCCATCAGCCCCCCAACCCAACCATACTGGGCCAGACCACTGCCTCCGCTCTGTCCACCACTCCCCCCCAAAGGCGGTGCAACTAGGTTATCTCCACTGGTATTGGGATCATTGGGGTCTAGGCTCCCAGTCCACAGGTCGCTATCTGCCCAGGTGAAGGGTTTGGGGACGGAGAAGCTGTATTGCTCAGTTTGTAGGTTACCTGCTCTGTCTAGGCTGCGGAATGTCAGGGTATGGCTACCTTGCTGGTTGGGATCGTTCCAATTAAGCAGGTCACTGACGGATTTGCTCCATTGGCCGTTGTTGCCTTTCCAGTCTTGGGGCGCTTGGTTGTCGAGTTGGTAGATGATGTTGGCTAAACCCACCCCTAGGTCAGTAATCGTGGCTTGGATTTGGTCGCTACTTTGCCAGGTGATGCTGTTGAGAATGCGTAAATCATACAACTTCCCATTTTCGATGGAATAGTACTTTTAACGAAGATACTGATTAAAATAAAGAATACCGATCATAATTATTTCCTTCATCTAAGGATGGTAAATCAAGGATCGATGGTACATCTGAGCAAGGAGCTTGAACTTTGATCAATCGATCGCCTTGAAGATGAACTAACTGAAGTTGGGATTGTAAAACGAGTCTAGACCAGCGAACAACTTCTTGAACTTGACGATAGGATAGTTTATTAGCAACAGTTTGCAGAGCTTGAATCACACCACTTTGCTC
>NZ_JBLZFX010000191.1:0-3602 GCF_050753345.1 Alkalinema pantanalense CENA528
GGGTGTTTTTATTTTAGGGGATGGGTGTTGGGGAGTGGGGAGTGGTGTTATAACGGGGGGTAGTTTCCTTCTGTCATAGTGTTTTGGGTATGGCTGCGAATTCCCGTCTGACTTGGAAAGAGAAGCGCGATCGAATTGTGCGATCGGATTTTATTGGTCGTCAGGAGCAGTTGGCGGCGTTTCGGGCTTCGGTGACGGATGTGGATGCGCAGACGGTGATTTTTGGGATTTCGGGGCAGGGGGGCGTAGGGAAGACGACGCTGCTGAAGGAGTTTCGGCGGATTGCGGAGGAGTGTGGGCAGATTGCGGCCTATGTGGATGAGGGGTCGCCGACGAATCGGGTGGAGGATGTGCCGGAGGCGTTGTGGCGGTTGGCGCAGGATTTTGCGGCGCAGAATGGGGCGTATAAGTTTGAGAAGTTTCAGGAGCGTTATAAGACTTATCGCCAGAAGAAGCAGGAGTTGGAGGCTGATCCGGAGGCTCCGAGTGGGATTTGGTCGGGGGTTGGCCGGACGGGAACGAAGGTGCTGCTGGGGGGCGTGAAGGCGCTTCCTGGGATGGGGGAGGTGATGGAGGAGTTTGTCGATCGGGATGCGTTGGCGGAGAAGGGTGGGGAGTTGCTGTCGTTTGCTTGGAAGAAGTTTCGCAATCAGGATGAGGTGCAGTTGGTGACGGAGCCGCTGGAGGTGCTGACGCCGCTGTTTTTGGAGGAGATGAATCGGATTGCGGCGAAGCAGATGGTGGTGCTGTTGTTGGATACCTATGAGGTGACGGGGAAGTTTTTGGATGATTGGTTACGGGCGGTGTTGGATTGTCGGTATGGGGATGATTTGACGAGTCATTTCCGGTTGTGTATTGCGGGGCGGGAACCGTTGGATCGCAATGCTTGGGTGGAGTTGGAGGGGTGTATTGCTCGATCTCCGTTGGAGCTGTTTACGGAGGAGGAGGCGCGGCGGTTTTTGGCGAGTAAGGGGATTACGAGTGAGGCGGTGATTCAGGAGATTTGGCGGTTGTCGGGGGGTGGGTTGCCGCTGTTGGTGTCGATGATGGCGCAGAATGCTCCGACGACGGTGGCTGGGGTGGAGGATCATTGTGAGGTGGCGGTGGAGCGGTTTTTGAAGTGGGAGTCGGATGGGGCAAGGCGGCAGTTGGCGCTGGAGGGGGCCTGTGCGCGGGTGCTGGATGAGGATGTGGTGGCGGTGTTGGGGGATGGGGCGTTTGAGTGGTTGAAGGGTTGTGCGTTTGTGGTGCGGGATGGGGCTTGCTGGCGCTATCACTCGGTGGTGCGGGAGCAGATGGTGCGCTATGGGGTGCAGCGGTCTGGGAAGCGCTGGGCGGAGGTGCATGGCAAGTTGGCGAAATACTATGGGGAACGGCAGGGGGCGTTGGGGCTGGAGGCTGGGAAGGAGGCGAAGGATGGGGTTTGGCGGGGGCGGGAGTTGGAGCGGGTGTATCACGAGTTATGTGTCGCTCCGCAGGGAAAGGTGGGGTTGGCGTTGAATGGATTTTTGCGGGCGCTGAAGCAGTCGCAGGCATTTGCGCGGGATTGGGCGGGGGTGATGGTGCAGGCGGGGCAGGAGGCTGGGTGTGAGGCGTTGCAGCAGTGGGGAGAGCGATTGCGGAAGGGGCTGGTGGCTCAGCAGGAGAAGCGCTATGAAGAGGCGATTCTGGTGCTGACGGCATTATTGGCGGAGGTGGGGATTGAGGAGAAGTTGCGGGCGGTGGCGCTAGATTGGCGAGGCTGTTGGTATCGGCGGAATAATCAGGAGGAAGCTGCGCTGAAGGACTTGCAGCAGGCGGTGGAGATTGATGGGGAGGATTCAGAATATTGGTTTGATTTGGCTTTAACCTGTCAAAACTTAAAACGGTATGACGAGGCAATCACGGCCTACCAAAAAGCGATCGAACTCAACCCGAAATTTGCCTATCCTCACAATGGCTTAGGCGCTGTCTACTATTACCAGAAACGGTATGATGAGGCGATCAGTGCCTACCAAAAAGCGATCGAACTCGACCCGAAATATGCCTCTCCTCACTACAACTTAGGCAATCTCTACCAAGAGCATAAACGGTATGACGAGGCGATCACGGCCTACGAAAAAGCGATCGAGATTGACTCTAAATTTGCTCCAGCTCACAATAACTTAGGTAAGATCTACCAAGAGCTTAAAAATAATACTTTAGCTATTCAATCGTATCATCAAGCTCTTGAATCACCAGACTTGTTCAGTGCTCATACATTTGCCTATAGTAATCTAGGTGATATCTACAGAGAACAAGAAGAATATGATGAAGCTATTACTGCTTACAGAAAATCGATCGAACTAGATCCGAAATATGCATCTCCTCACAATAATTTAGGCAATCTCTACCAAGAGCAGAAACAGTATGAGAAGGCGATCGTGGCCTACGAAAGAGCGATCGAACTTGACCCGAAAAATGCTATGACTTATTACAATTTAGGCATTCTCTACAAAGAACAGGAGCAGTATGACAAAGCAATAGTGGCTTACCAAAAAGTGATTGAGATTGACTCTAAATTTGCTCCAGCTCACAATAACTTAGGTAAGATCTACCAAGAGCTTAAAAATAATACTTTAGCTATTCAATCGTATCATCAAGCTCTTGAATCGCCAGACTTGTTCAGTGCTCATACAGTTGCCTACAGTAATCTAGGTGATATCTACAGAGAACAAGAAGAGTATGATGAAGCTATTACTGCTTATGGAAAATCGATCGAACTAGATCCGAACTATATTTTTGCGCAAGAACAACTTGGTCACCTTCAATATCGATTAGAACAGTATTCAGCGTCTTTAGAATCTTTTCAAAAAGCTTTAAATCTACAACCAGATAATCTAACCTTTCGCAACAATTCAGGATATCTAAATTTACTTCAAGGTGATTTCCAAACAGCAGTAAGCTTAATTCAACAAGTACTTGAAAAAGACAACTTCGATCGAGCTTGGCTGAATTATGGTCTTGTTCAAGTTCAACGAGGCGAATTAGACGAGGCAAAACAATCTTGGCAAAAAGGACTAGATTTTATGGTTGCTGATAGTGATTGGAATCAGGCTGTTCATTGTGTATTTACAGTGGCATTGGGAAATATCACCCATGGCTTCGATCGATTAAATAATTTGATCCAATCCTGTACCGATAAATTTGCTCTGAGAAATGCTCTTAATGATGCAATTATCCTTTCACGTAGCCCACAAGCGATTACTGGAATTGATCAGGTAATTCAACTTTTACAAGCTGCTCTTGCAGCAGATTAAACAATCAGTTTCAGAGTCCAAGTTACTTGACTACAAAATTGAGATTACTCAGGAGGCTACCTCACAATCTCAGTCGATCGATGTTGCCGATCGCCACTGTTGCGAAGTATCTCACGATGCTTGACAGTTTCCCTCGTTATCCGTAGGCTTGTTTCTCATAGCTGAGTACAACCGTGTTTGACTTCCCGATTGAATCAGCTTGTCTCCCAAAAATTGAAGCGCTGCCTAAGTTGCTGGTAACAACGGAAGGCAGCTAAACCCCCAAGCTGACGAGACCAGCTAGGCGGTCTGACACGGATTGTAACATTCGATCGGGCCACCCTA
>NZ_JBLZFX010000192.1:0-3560 GCF_050753345.1 Alkalinema pantanalense CENA528
TCAATTCGCTCAACATTTCATCGTCTTCTGGGCTAAGAATGATACGGAGAGGGGCTGGCATTTTAAAGAGAAAAAAGTTCCTTCTATCTTACATTTAATTTACCCCTCCTACTTATTAGCCGCAGGGATTGATGTCTTTTCCACAGTCAATATTCAACATGTAGAGAGTCTGAGAGATGTTGTATCAGAAGTTCCAGGCATCATTGTAAAAAGTCAGCTTCCCGATCTCATCTTAAAGGAAGCGGGGGAAGTTGTTGTGGTTGATGCTACTCCTGAAACCCTGCAAGAACGACTGCGAGATGGAAAAATCTTCCCTTCTGTCAATGCCGAGCGATTGCTAAATACAGCTTTTCAGTGGCAGAGTTTAATAACTCTACGAGAACTTACATTACGGCAAGTCGCCAACAATGTTGAAGAAACAAGAATCCGAGAAGGCGATCGCCTCAACAACGCCTCTGCTGGAAATCTCGGTTCGCCCTGTTGCGTACATGAGCGGGTTTTGGTGTGCGTGTCTACCCACCCTCGTTCAATTCAGTTGCTTAATCGTGGTGCTCATTTAGCGAATATTATGAATGCGTCATTGTATGGGTTATTTATCCATAATCTAGATCGCTCCCTCAATGACTCAGAAGCACTATACATTAATACTTGTGAGCAATTATGTCAGGACTTTCGTGGAGAATTTCTTCAGGTGAATAATCCCGATATTGCTACAGCGATCGCTCATGTCGCCAAAACTCAACATATTACCCAGGTAATGCTGGGCAAAACTCGCCGATCATTCTGGGATGCTTTGTTTCATCGATCGATTGTTGAGCAATTAATTGAGAGACTTCCCAGCCAAACTGATCTGCACATTATTTCAACAGACTCGTGATGGAACCTTGGTAGTCGTAATAAGTATCTACATTCGAGATGCTTGAAAATAACATTATTTACTCCACCACTGCCTCAGAGATCAAGTTCATCCGAAAAGAACCTAATAGAGAAATCGCACCTGTCGTCGAGATTGCAATCTTCACACTTTGTCTTGCATTAACGATTGCAGGAATATTTCTATTACTTACCTCCCCTGTATGGAAACGAAAAAAGGAGATAGCTACTACACAATCTCTGAGTCAGATCCCCTGTCGAGATTGTCGATTTTTCAAACAAAACCAATATCTTAAATGTGCTGTACATCCTACGATTGTTTTAACTCAGGGGGCGATCGATTGCCAAGATTATGAACCATTCAATAAGCCAGATACATGAAATATCAGCAACAGTAGATTGCTGCTGAATGGTTTCAACGTGCTGCTATAGTAGGTTGGCTTTAACCTGTTCAAACAATGCAGACATTTATCTTTTTCGTGATTGCTGCTCTGAGTGAGATTTCTGGCTGCTATACTTTTTGGGTAACTACTCAACCCAGAGGGAATAAGGGTTGCGAGGGGTCAAGAGCGGCTTCAATGGCTTGAAAAGCGGAAAGACCGTGTCGCATGCCCGTATTAACAATGGAACGAACTTGTGCGAACAGATCCCGCCCCCAGTCGGAACGGAAGCCATTGGTGACCTTACGAAAAATCACACTCATACGTAAGGCTTGTTCACTGGCATTATTGGTTGGGGGAATGGTTGTATCTTCTAAGAACAGAAATAAATGATCGCGCAAATCTCGATAGCGATTTTGCAAGCGAATGCCATCGGCTTGGGTCGGCGATAAAGCCAGTGCAAGGGCCAGTTGCCGATGGATACGGCAGCGATATTGATACTGGGTTGATTCGGCTAATTCTGGCCAGCGACGATGATCGGCCAATGCCTTCAGAAGAATGCGTTTCATCACAGGCGAGAAGACTGTATCACCCGCATCAATGCCATACTGACAATCACGTAATTGATGCGCTAGACAAACTTGCCAATCCTTGGCCGGATGGGTTTTCTGAGCACTGAATAAATCTGATACCCAAACTTCCGGTTGATGCTCCCCCATCACTTCCGCAATCACATCTTGCCCACGGGATGGACGAATCACGTGATAACACCAATCATCATTTTGAAAGACCCATTCCCACTGATTCCGACCAAAGACCCGCGCACTTGTTTCGTCACTGCCGATGCGCTCAGCTTGACGGATACGTTGTAAGATTTCGGCCACTGGGGGCATCAGTGCGGTTTGTACCCGTTGCAGTAAGCTGGCAATCGCTCCCTGAGAAATGGTTAACCCAAAGACTGTGGCCATCAATTGCTCAATCCGTTGGTAGCTAATCGCATGACTGTAACGTAACGTTGTCACCAAGGCCGCAATCCGAGGACTGAAGGGACTACCAGGGGCCAAATGCGCTGGAACTGCGCCGATTTGGGCCGCGCCACAAGCGGGACAGGCACAGCCATATCGTTCCACCCGCGTCACCACCGGACGAATCGGCGGAATATCAATCTTGTCGTAGCGTTCCAGTAACTGTTGCTCGCATAACTCGATTTTCTGTCCACAATCCTGACATTCGCTGACCTGAACTTGAATGATTTGGTCGGGATGCTCACTTAATTCTCGCCCCCCACCGGACGGCTCAGATGCCTCGTCCGCCGCTGCTTTAGTCGGCTCTTTCGACTTGACTGCGCGCTTAAATCCTTTCGCTGGCGGCAGACTCGAATTTTTGCTGGTCTTTTTGGGCTTTGCTGCTTGTTCCCGTAACGTTTGCAGTTCTTCCCAAAGCCCATGGATCAGTTCATCCTTGGCCTGATGAGTTAATCGCTTTAAGTCGGGCAGTTCTGTCATCCTTTCACTCTAGCCAATTTCTCCAAAATTGCAACACCCCAGTCGAGTAATTACCAAAAACCTTCTATACACCACTTGCCGCCGCCTTTTTTGGGCTACCCGATAGCGGCTTTGGACGGCTGACGGGCTTGTATGATCAAACCACCTTTGCTGGTTTTGGACAGATTGATTTCAAACCGATCGAACCACTCACGTTAACAGCAGGGTTGCGCTACGAAACCTTTGGCGATCGCTTGAGCCGCTCAAACACCTTTGAATTGCCTGGATTGGGTGAGGTTCCTGTTGGTCCAAGCCTTAACAATTCTCAGATTAATGGGGATATCGTGCTACCTCGGTTCGCGGTGCAATATCGATTCAGTCCCACAGTGATGGCGTATGGTAGTGTGGCACGGGGGTATAAACCAGGCTCCCAAAATTATGCCTCGGATGACCTGACTCAGCTTTTAGCGCGTCCAGAAAAAGCTTGGAGCTATGAGTTAGGAGTGAAATCCAACTGGTTCAATAATCGCTTGACAGCAAACGTGGCGGTATTTTGGAGTGATATTGATGACTATCAACTGCTGTTGCCCGATGAGTTTGGATTTGCTTCTGTGACTACCAATGGAGGCGTGAGGACGCGCGGGTTTGAACTGGAATTAGCCGCAAAACCGTTTCAAGGTTTTGAAGTGGTCGCAGGTTTTGGCTACACCAATGCCAAGGAGTGCATCCCAGATTTGCAATGAGTATAAATGCTTAAGTCCATAAGTTGACTTCAGCGCTACACTTTAAACAGAATTCCTCTACTTAAGTTGCTCTATGGACG
>NZ_JBLZFX010000193.1:0-3547 GCF_050753345.1 Alkalinema pantanalense CENA528
GCGCTCAATCGGATGATTCAGATCGTTAAACCCGATAGCTACAAGGTTGAAGGTTAATACCAGGACACTCTCAAGGCGAACCTGACCGTTTTTCTAATCATGCAACAAAGCCCATTCAATCCTGTCTCGCAGTCAATCGTTTCAAGAGTATGGCAATCGATCTTGCTCACGTTCTTCAAATAGATCAGCTTCCTGATCACCACAAAGATCCCTTCGATCGTATTTTGATTGCCCAAGCTCAAGTAGGAAATATGCCCATTCTCACCATCGATCGACTAATTGCTCAATATCCTGTATCAACCATTTGGTAACGATCGCGCCCAAAATGACCCCGACGATCAACTCCGCCAATGGGCACAAGAACAACTACAAAAACTAGAGCCTAACCCTTGAGCCCCCAGCCACACAACCCCACCCCGCAAGATTTATAATGCTAATCAAGGAGGTACAGCCCATGACACAGCAACTTCAACAGGCCATTACCCTAGCGCAGTCTTTATCGATCGAAGACCAGCTTGAACTTATGAAAACCCTATCAACCCTCATCCAACAAAATCATGTCCTAATGACTCAAGCCAAGGAAGACGACGATGATGAGATTGGATTCTCTGCTGAAAGCTTCCGGCGATCTTGGCATCAAGCCATGACTGGACAAACCTTGCCCCTAGAAAAACTCTGGGAAGACTCAGACGATGAGTGAAACCCCTCCCAAAATTCAGATTCAGTTCACCCCAGAATTTAATCGGAAATACAAGGCCCTTAAGAAAAGATACCGCAATATTCAATCTGATTTGCAACCCGTCCTAGAAGCACTACAGTCTGGCGAAGTTTTAGGCGATCAGATTCCCGGTTTAGATGTCATTGTGATGAAACTGCGCGTTAAAAATAGTGACATTCAGAAAGGCAAAAGTGGTGGCTATCGCCTCATTTACTGGACTATCATCGATGAAACGCTCCTGCTATTGGATATCTACTCTAAATCTGATCAGGTAGAGCTAGATTTTGGCGAAATTCGTCGCGTCATCAAGAAGTACAGAGAAGCCCATGAAGAGGGCAACTCAGAAATCCCATAAACGATGGTCTACGACCGACCAAAGGTTAACGTGCCCTCAACGACCCCGATGACCAACTCCGCCGATGGGCACAAGAACAACTGAAGAGGTTAGAGGATAAGCAACAGAGACAAAGGAGTTGCTATGAAAAAGATTCACTACAGTAAAGACGTTGATGCGCTGCTGATCGAACTTTCAGAACCCCCGATCGCCTACGCCGAATGATGCCATCCTTTTCCACACCTTTCCCAGTCTCGCCCGAAAATTTCCCAGCATTCTCCAAAATTTTCTCCAGAATTGATGTCACCCCTGCGGGACTGGCAAGTATCATAAAGAATCCTTGACGGTGATTTGGAGTATAGAGGATTGGCAGCTATGGGATCTCGCATCTTCAACCGCCTGCACAGCAGCCTGGTCTGGGGGACACTCTCCCTCTTGGTGATACCCTCGATCGGTCTTGCAGCCCCCTCCGATGACCTACGGTCGGTCGAAGACCATCGCCCCATTACCTATCCTCCCGACGCCCCACCCCCCGCTGACAAACCCAACCCCGTCCCCAAGCAGCAGCCTTCTAATGCAGTGGACTATCGAGTTCCGGCGCTCCTTAAAGACTACAGCGGCTTTTTGTGGGTCGGTTCCTGGCAGGGGCTGACGCAGATTGACCCCAATACAGGTCGAGTTCTGGCTCGCATTCCCACCCCCAATCCGCTCACAGGAGCCTTGGCCCAGGATAAAGTGGGACGCATTTGGGTGGGCACCGCAGAAGGACTGTTTCGCGTTGACTCCCGTACAAAGGAAGTCACAGCCCAAAATATTTCCCTCCCATCTAACCGCATTCTTTCCCTGCAATTGGACAAACGCGGCTATCTCTGGGTGGGCACCGATCGCGGCCTTGCCCTGATTAGTCCCGACCAAGGGCTGCTCATGACCACACTGCAAGATTTACCCGGCGTGAGCGCCAATGCCCTGACCTTGGATAAGGACGGCCACCTCTGGGTCGGCACCCTCGACAGCCTGGTTCAAGTCAACACAGCCAAGGGCAAAATTATCCAAACCGTTGAAGAAATTCCTGGGGGAGCGGTGCAAACCGTTGCCGCAGATAACCACGGGTCAATCTGGGCTGGAACGCCTAGCGGATTGGTGGAAGTCAAAGCCCGTCAAGGACAAATGGTGCGATCGGTGACCCAGCTTCGCGGTCGAGAAATCGCGTCGATTCGGTTTGACACCCGAGGAACGGTCTGGGTGGGCAGTGGAACCGGTCTGCTACGGCTCAATCCCTACAATGGCAAAGTCCTCGGGCAAATTGGTGGATTACCCAGCGATCGGGTCTTGGTTGTCTCGCCGGATACAGGGAACAAGCTCTGGGTGGGCACCACGGAAGGGTTGGCCTGGGTCAGTATGAGCGATTTTCGTAGCCGTCCCTACGATGCCCTGTTTGCCACCAGCTCTGCCGCAGCCCAACCCCTTTTGCAACTGCGTTAAGTTTCCTGCCATTCCGCCAATTGACCTAGGATATCCCACGCTCAGAAGATGACAGCGGGAAGCTTGGGAATCTTAATCACATCAGTTAAATCTGCCGCGCTGGTTGCCGCCCCCATCAGTCCAAGGCAGATAGACCTGTTGTGTCGATTTTTGGAATCATTGCTATGAAATGTTTAACCGCTTAGGGATTTGCAAAGAAATAATATCCCCTCCTCATTCCCCTACCCTCCTACCCTTGTACTCTCCTACCCCTACCCAATTGGGATTTTATTTATGCGCTGTTCCCTTACTGCTCCCTCGGCTTAGTCAGTCTGGGCAGTGTGCTGCTGCCCCTCGGTTCAGCGCAGGCACAGAATGTTCGATCGCAGGGAACCCTCCTGGCCCAATCGCAAAATACATTCATCAAGGTCGGAAGCCATAGCGATAAAGCCCAGCCCGTCCAGCCTCTACATCGATTTCTCCACCTAGTTGTTGTTCCCAAGTCTGAAGGGCGTGAGCCAGGATGGGTTGATTTAACTCATACAGTTCATCATTGAGATCCCCAGCCAAGGACAATCGACAAAAGAGCGTGCAGTAAAAATAAAGCATCAGGCCCCCTCCACCTTCTCCACCTTTAGATGAATATCCTCGTTGGAAGTTCAGTTTTGCGAACCCACGAACCCACGCGCGAAGGGGAGACTCAGGACTATCAGTTGTGCGTACAGACACGCACATATCGAGGTCAATCCTCACGTTCCCGATCGGCTCCGATGCGGTTTGAATCCGATCAAGGATAGTTTGGACAAATTCTTCATAGGGTTGCCTGAGATTCCATTGCAATGACATTGTTGTTGAATGCCCTTGCCCTTCTAAGGGGCGTGTCTTAATTTCAACTCGCCAAGGTCGTAGAAACCCTGCAAATGTTTCTAGTGGAGTGTCAGGATTAATTTTGTGAGTTTGAGCGAGAATGGATTTAGGATCTGATTGGTTCTGAAATCCACTCTTGTAGGAATATCGTATGGGCAAAGTGTACA
>NZ_JBLZFX010000194.1:0-3538 GCF_050753345.1 Alkalinema pantanalense CENA528
TTCTAGCCTCGCATAAGCTGGCCCCTCCATAAATGAGGGATACCGAGAAATCACGGCCCCTGATCACCCTCCGCCTCTCCCACCCCCAAACCTCAACCCAAGGAACTTTTCATCGAAGGCGAAGTGCGATCGCTGCCTGGAAGCCTCGATCAGATTCCCATGTTCAACAGCAACAGCCCGGAATGGATCAAACAAGGCGGCATCCTGCTATCCACCTTTCCGCCGGAGGGCAAAAAAACACCTACTGCCCATTTAAATTACGCTTTCCAAGGGGAATTTACCCTCTTCGCCCACCACTTTACCCACACTCCCAAGGACTTACAAACCCTCTACATCGGCATCCTGGCCCACAACCCCAGCAATCAACCCATCACCATCGAAATTCCTGCCGCTGCGAGTTATCAACTGGAACCAGACGCCCCCTTCAAAACGCAGCCGATGATGCTGGAAAATCCCACGGGTGAAATCTTTTCCGGCCCTGGCATTCGGGCGGTGGATGCGGTGCTGCGGGGCCAACGAACCCCAGAATTTGCCGCCAAAGTCGTCATTCCCGCCAAGGGCTACCAACTGCTGATGAATGCGCCCATTCCCACAAAGGGCTTAGCCCGTCCGGTCAATGGCCGATCGAGCTTTGCCCATGTGAAAAGTAGCGACAAAGTCTACCTTGCGAGCTTAGCCATGTTTGCCCCAAAAAATGCCCAAGGCAGCGATCGACCTCCCACCCTAGCTGAGTGGCGTAACCTGCTGGACACAGGCACGCTGGCCATGCCTCGGGACAAAACGCCCACTCCCCTAGACCAAACCAGCGGGCCATTAATTTACAGCCGCGTCGCCGGGGTGCAAATTGGCTCGACCTGGCAGGCTAAGCTCACCGATTCCGGCCAAACCACCTTAGCCTTACCCCGATCGGGCCAGACCCTGTCCTACCCCATCAGTACCCTACGGCGCGGACGGCTGGGCACCTCGCAAATTCAAGCAGCCCCCCTTGTGGTGCGCTATCCCGATACGGCCTACGAGTCCCACGGCAACTACTGCGTGCGCTATGACCTGACCATGCCCTTGGTGAACCGCAGCGATCGAGCGCAAACCGTCGCCATCACCTTGGCCACACCGCTGAAAGATGACCAACTAGCCCAAGGCAAAATTCGCTTTCGGCAACCGCCCCAGGATTTTCCCTACTTTCGCGGTACGGTACGCCTGCGCTATCAGGAGGACACGGGCAAAGCCGTCACTCGATATATTCACCTCTGGCAACGCACGGGGCAAAAGGTTGATCCCTTAGTAACACTCAAGCTGAAACCCAAAGAGCAACGATCGGTGCGGTTGGATTTCCTCTATCCGCCTGATGTAACGCCGCCGCAAGTGTTAATGATCACCACCCAGTAGCAGCACGCCGTAGGACTGAATGCAAATTTTTTGACTGGGGAATTCTAAGTTTAACCTTTAAATCAGCCTGGTATGCTCACCTTTTTGCACACATCCAACCGATCAGAACAGTTAACTCCGATCGAGGAAACACAGACTCAACTGATTTTCCAAAAAGGTGAAAAAACAGAATCTCCTTCTTGGAAATCCTGGTTGGGTTTGGTGATTAGTGGTTTGGGCCTAGTTGTAGTGCTGGAACATTGGCTCAAAGGAGTATTCGTACTACAAGCGGCCTTTTCTATTTCATCCGCTTTTTTAATTGCTACCGGCCTCAGCATTGTCATCATTGTGACTTACTTCAATCCCCTATGGGTCCGCTGGTATTTCCATCGTGATAAGCAACAACTCACCTGTGTTAAGCGTTTCTTAATTGGTAAATCGCAGAAATCTTTCCCATTTTTTAAAATCCGGGAGATTATGGCCCAGCAGTATGAAGCCGTTGACTCACAAGGCGTGATTTGTGCCTATGTATCCATGGTTCTAACTTCAGGAAAAGAAATCAAACTTAGTCAAAGTCCCTTCTTGTACGATCGTCGAGAGATTGCACTCTCCCTGCAATACCATCGCAAGATTGCCGAAATGATGCGGGATTTCCTAGGTCAAACGACTCCAGCAGAACAACGCGCAGAAGCTGTTAAAGTGCCTTCCCTAGAAGCGATTCAACAGGAACGCAAAGCCGCCTGGCAGGAATTGAAAGGCATCTTTGGAGCCATTTTTTCTGGGAAGCAATCAAAGCAAGCTCAGATTCAAGCCCTGCGTCAGGCGATCGCTCAGAATCCCCAGAATCCCAAAGACTGGGAACAACTGGCACTCTTCCTAGTTCTACAAAAAACAACGTTTACAGAAGGACTCCAGGCATACCAGCGGGCAGAACTGCTCTACCGTCATGCGGGAGAAACTGAAAAAGCCGATTCAATTACAACGCTGGTTCAGCGCTATCAAAATCGGTAGTACAGGAAATCACAAAAATCTTAGGCCGCCCAAATTTTTCGGAAAATCCGATCGGATTTTAGAATTTACGACTATTATAGTACAAAAGTACTTGCTAGAGACATGTTTTCCTTTGAGGCCAAGGTCTACCTGCGGGAAGGCTAGGGCCGATTTTCCTGGGGAGCCTACTAGATTGCAAATCCGCCATTGCCGTCATGTCCAAACCGATCGCGCTAGGAACTCTGCTTGCCAACCGTTATTACCTATTGCGTTGCTTAGGTGATGGGGAATTTGGCTGGCAATATTCCGCCGTAGATCGGGAACGAGATAATCGTCTCTGTCTGCTGGAAGACTGGTTACCACCCTCCGCATTGCTACCGCACCTACCAACGCAATACCGCAGCTTCCAAGCCCGCCTCCAGCCATTCCTCGCCCTGCGCCACGCCCAAATCGCCAGCCCCAAGGCCACCATCTTGGCACAGAACCGTTTTTGGCTGGTGTATGACTATCCCGAAGGCAAAACCTATGGGGAACTTTTGGACGATCGGCGATCGTATCAGGCCGCTTTTACGGAAGCCGAAGTCATTCAACTTTTGCAGCAAATTTTGCCACTCCTCCAGCATTTGCATGAGCAAGACTTAGTTCATTGCAATCTTCATTTAGACAGTTTATTTCTGCCCGATCCTGAGACATTGCCGTATCTGACTAATCTGGGCCAACTTCGCGAGATTGCCTTAGATTTAGGCTTCCAATCCCTTTCCCCCGACTGGGCACCACCGGAGTTACCCGCGACGATCGCCCAAGACCTCTATGATTTAGGGGCGATCGCGGTGCAGTTGCTGAGTGCCACGCCTCCAACGACCTCCTGGGAACGCTATACCACCGCTGTTTACGCGACCCTCAGTCCTGCCTTTACCCGTGTGCTCAAGCGGATGCTGCTTCCCAATCCCCTCGCGCGGTACGCCACAGCCCAAGCCGTCCTAGAAGCCCTGCAACGCCCACCGATTACCTCAGAACGATTAGCCTCTGAGCGACTCTTCGATCGATCGGAGGCTCGATCGAAGACTATTGCCGCTTCCCGACCCGTGTTGTCATCTATCCTGCCGGCAAATTCGGAAGCCCCTTGGCTAACCGATGCGGACTCGGCGATCGCAGACAATCGTTCCCCCCTACCCACCCACCC
>NZ_JBLZFX010000195.1:0-3368 GCF_050753345.1 Alkalinema pantanalense CENA528
CCCACCCACCCGTTCCCTTGAGCAATCACCTGACCGATCACACATTCGCTCAACTGGCCGATCTCGCACGCGATCGACCGCACGATCGGCCAGCCCGCCCTTCTGGCAAGATCTCTCCTTTCTCTTACTACTAATCACTTTCCTAGGATTATCCGGCATCGCAACTTGGCGCATTTTCCAAAGCTTCCAATCCAAACCCACCACCAGTCGCATTTCCAACAATCCTGGCATCGACCCCGCCCAACCCACTTCCCAACCCAAGCCAACCGTTGACGAAACTGCCAAGGCTACGGCAAATTCAACGCCATCCAACCCATCAGTTGCAGATCTCTCCGTTGCCCAAAATGTTTTACCCGAAGCTCTTCGATCGCGCATTCAAGACCTACAAATTAATCCGAATTGGCTTATTAGCGCAGTGGATGAACTCTCTGGTCTATCGCCCCACCAACAGATACCCGATCGACAAGGGCAACGCTGGCAGGGTAATTTAACAACATTAATCACTAGTCTTGAAAAATTAAGTGAACAAGCTCGAAAAGGATTAGGGAACTATCGTCGTGCCCATTTTGAACAATGGTTAAAGCAAGGCCCCAACCAACGGGTTAGTGAATCTACCGTAAATCTGATTACGGATACGCAATTTTTTCTCTGGTTTCCCGCGCAACTAGGCCAAGTCCTCAATCCTCGGCAACTGGGCCAAATTTGGTACGCGATCGCCCAAGACCAACTAACGCAACTACCCACTCGTCTCACCCCGGTTCCGGCCAATCAAAATCCCTTTGACCACCAAGGCCGACTGGATTTAGGCGAAAGTCACATTTATCAATTCTCCCGTTCCGCTGGGCAGTTTCTGCAAGTGCAACTCAAAACCAGTCAGGGAGAACCGAAACTCGCGATCGTGCAGGGGAATCAATTCCTAGCCCGAAATATTCGTGAATCCAATTGGTCGGGCTTAACCGCAAAATCGGGAACCTACGAAGTGATTATTTCTGCGGCGAATCAACCTGTGAATTACGCGATTTCGATTCGCGGAAGCAGGCCGTACAAATAAATCTATAACGTCTCACGTCACAATACATTTACGGCATCAACATTGCTGAAATTCTAGAATTTCCTAAGCCGACTTCTGGTTAGTCAGTTTTGTCATAATTCTTTCCTGAAGCTGCGCTTGGAAGCTTGTCGCCACTTCCTCAATCTCCTCGTGAGATAATCCATGGCTGAACTGTTGAGATAGCAGTTCAATCAAAGGTTCCTGATCGATCGAGTGTAACGCCAAAGCCATGACCCGATCGAGCTGTACTCCATAATTCGGCCCCGCACTAATATCGCACCCAGCTTCTTCCTCAAATCGAGCTATTGCCCTAGCCTGCGCCTCAGAAATTTTGAACTCCATCCTGAATTCTCCTTCTCTATCACTCAATCACTAGAATGACCATTTTGATGGGGCAGCAAGGTGTGAGGCAGCATTTCCCATTGGCCTCTAGTCCGTTGAACGTAGAAGATGGCGTTGAGCATCTCGCTCAAGTCCACCTTACGCGGATGCTCAAATCCTTTGGGAGTCGGTAACTTGGGGTCAATGATCCCCCATTCTGCATCGCTCAGGTCACTGGGATAGAGTTGGCGGGCTGGATTAGCAACTTCAGGGAGCCGGCTTATCGTCAACGCTTGAATGCGACACATTTACAATAAAAAATGTCGGGGTCTACCTTTGTCCCTCTTTAGAGTCTCTTTAGAACTCAGTTCTGAGGCGTTCTCTCGGGTTGTAGACTTTAAAGGTCAACGTAAAGGTCAACGGTAAAATCATCCCCTCAACTCAACCACACGCAGTCACCACAACAATGCCATTTTCTTGCTTTCCGACATTACTGATGTATTGCAGTTTGACATGGTCGGTAGTGCTTCCCTTCTCACAATCTCCCGTTTCATCAATTAACGGAATCAAGGAGTGACTGAAGAGGGTTAAAAAGGGGGCTTTAGCCCGATCGCTAAAACCCCAGCCAGTCAGTTATTTCAGATCATTAACCCATTACATCTGAAAACTCAGAGTCCGTGGTATTTCCTTGTTGAAGCGACTCAGTGGAAGCGACTCAGTGGAAGCGACTCAATTGAACTAACTCGATCGAGTCTAGGCCACTAATCAATATTGATGGAAGTTGGGCGAGAGGCCCCCCCATTACTGGCAGTGAATGTATCCGGTACTGTTACCTTACGGAAATCGCTGTACAGCTTATCGCGCCAAGTCCAAAACACATCAAACAGTGGATTGTCAGCCACCCCTGGAACTCCTTGACCCTTCAAGCTTTCCGACACATTTAGGTAATTACCCGTGGGGATCTTGATATACAAGCTCACCCCTGCCACCGCGAAATCTGCCAGAGTGGGCTCATTGCCCACCAAGTAAGGCTGCTCCGACAAAATATCGCAAAGCCAGCTTAAATTCTGGCGTAGTTCCGCTTTAATTTGATCCGGTGACAATCCTACAGGTGCTCCCAGATTGCCCAGAAAATCTAAAGATGGTAAAGAAGTGACTAAATTCTTTACCAAATCGGGCGTGGCATTGGGTAACAAGGCAGTCCGGAAAGCGCTGCTCTGTGCCAGACTCGCAATCAATCCTTTGCGAGCATTAATTCCAAAAACCTGATCGGCCCACTGCTCCATAACCCGGCACACCCCCCGTTGCTGACTTTGGGTTGGGATAATCAGCTTTTCAGGATAGCGCCGATCGAGGTATTCCGCGATCGCGGTAGAATCAGCCACCACGGTTCCCTCGTCTTTAATCACAGGAACTTGGCGCTGGCCTGACAGTTGGAAAATTTCAATCTGTCCCACACCGGGCGTCACTTCGACTTTTTTATAATCCAGACCTTTGTAATCTAGAATCAGCCGCACTTTCTCGGCATAGCTAGACATTTCAAATTGGTAGAGTTCAATCATGGCGCAGTTGAATTGTGTGGCAAGATACGATTGCGTGGCAGGAAAGGGCGGTATAGCAGAACACGGACGAGCCCAGCATCTCCATACACCGATGCATCTTAACGTGAAATTCTTCTGATCGCACGGGGTCATAACCGAACATCACTGCCCTGAATAGCGCCTGAATACCGCCTTATACCAAATCAACTGGTAATTGCAACACATAACGATCCCCCTAAATCCCCCTTAAAAAGGGGGACTTTGAAAGGATTTCTCCGGTTCCCCCTTTTTTAAGGGGGGCTAGCGGATTATCTTGAAAGTCAAGTAGGTTGGGGCAGAACTTGCCCTGGATTAGCTATGGCCGCAGGGTTCCAGAAGGTTCCCTGCTTGACCATGGCATTGAGAATCGTCAGCAACTTTCGCATACAAGCCACTAACGCAACCTTCTTGGCCTT
>NZ_JBLZFX010000196.1:0-3211 GCF_050753345.1 Alkalinema pantanalense CENA528
CGAAGCGAGCCGCAATGGATGACACGTTTATGCTCCAAGTCTTAGCCGCTGCGTTGCCCGACTCGGGTAAAGACTCCACCCCTAGTTGTCAATAGCGTTTGAGATGCGCTTACCCTGGCAAGATAAGTTATAAATTGCATTGAGCATCCTCACAATGATTTTATAATTTTTGGGAAACTTGATATGAAGATGATACAGGCTGCGTGGAGTTTACATCAGCAGAATGATTCATTGGCTCATGTATTCCGGTTTTGTGAGTTTCTGAATCATCTGGTTTCTTAGAGGTTGTTTCTTCCAAGGCAGCTTGGGCTTTAATGAACTGAAAATCACAGAGAATTTTTTCAAGGGATTCACTAGTTTGTTGTTTAACTTCTAGCTCGATGCGAAGACTCTCGTTTTTAGCGGAGAGAATGCGATAGGCACTGGCTCGTCGATCGGTGGGATAGGCGAATAGAATGGCTTGGGTCGTTGCTGCACAGGCTCCAAAAATAGCTGCGATGCGAGCATCTTTTATAATAATGCCAGAAACCGTTGCACCCAAACTTAAAGCAATACCTAGTAGTCCAATCCCTGTGCTTAAGGACTGATTCAGTTTTTTAAGGTACTCATATTGTGCGGAGGTTTCCTGAATTAAGTGATATAACTTGTCACGATCGATCGTGGTTGCTTCTGTCATAAATCCTCTCAACAGTCCTTGTAAACATTTTTCGTCATCTAATCTAATGGAGCTTATCTCCTAGAGGAGTTGCCAATATGGGGTTTTCAGGAATTGAGATCACCTCATACTGGCAACAAATTATCAATTCAAGATTGCTAGTTTTTAATGATGTGTAGCCATGCATTCTTGGCATTCACATCTAGCTTTTTCTGACTGTAGAGGTCGCGGGAGTGATCATAATCAGCGGAAGCAACACAGGTTGCATACATTCCATAGCTTGAATAGAGAACGGCTTCACCTGACTTATTATCATCGTGATCGCCTTTGGGAAAGTTGTATTCCGCCCAGGGATCATGAACAATGAAGCGAGATGATAGCGTGGTTGGGTCTGCTTCGTGGCCGATGACTGTAACAACGTGCCCTACCCGCGTAAACCATCCATGGGTGATAAGGACATACCCATCATCCAGCGCTTTTCTAGCATCTGTCAAAGAGCCATCAAGTAGGAACTGGTAGGATTTCACGCGAGGGCGTAGGTAGTTCCCGATAATTGCTGGATCTCCAGCTTTCCCATGGGTGACTAATTCATCCCGGATGCTGTGAATATCAGTCGTTCCCAGTACCATCGCAATACAAGCAGACTGACAAAAATGAGGGTTGGGTTGGGAAACGTAAATGGTTTTAGAGGCTGTGAAAGTAATCACAAATGATTGACCTAATGAATGACGAAGAAATTATAGAAAAGAATAATTAATGATTCAAAAAATAGTAGATGCCCCTATTGTCGTGATGAGTTGGGTGATGTAAAGAATTGCAGTCAAGCTACAAGATTGAGCTTACGATCGACATTAAATAGCTTCAGCGATATCTAATGCTTGAGCAAACTTTTTAGCGTAGCTTTGGATAGCTTCTGCCTGATCGAGTCCGTTAATAATCTTCCTAGCATCAAAGAAATCAACCATTTGTCCTTTATCTGGATCTCCGATATAGTGTTTCAAGGCTTTTCCAGTAAACGATCCTTGGTGCATCCCATAGAACAAAATCACGGCTGCAAATTCAGGTACTTTAACTGCGTCTGGATCTTTAGTGAAGTCTGGGCAGTGTGGATAGAAATGCTGCACGATCGATGTCATCACCGTGTAGTTTCTGCGGCCAGTCAGTTGAACATAGCCACGGCCATGGAACCGCGCACCATCACCGGGTTGATCATTACCTAAGTCTTTTCGCCCCTCGTACAAGTCGGTAAAGTATTGTATTCCGCCATATTCCGAGATGGGCTGCATGGTAAAGGCAGTTTCATGGTAAGTGGTCGCTAACATATAGGCCAGCCAACCAATGCTGCGAATCTCCCAGTTTGTTTTGAACTCTCCGGTGGGTTGCACAGGTGGTGTTTCCCAAAAGTTAAGGATGGCTTCCATCCCATCAACTTGGGGCTGGCTTAATTTGCCATTAAACAAACTGTGCCGCACAGAATTGTAAAACAAGTCCCGTTTCATGATTTAGCTTCCTATGTGATGTAATTGGAATAATGACAACTGGCTTACGTTGATATTGGATTAGCCTGCATTCGAGCCAACGGCCAACATAAAAGATGCACCTCCCAACCCAATGCTCATCAGCATGGGTTGCCCTGACATCAAGCCAATCAAACCTAAACCGCCCAGCACTAGCACAATCACAATAACTACTGCTTTCATTGATCGCTCCAGGGGAATTGAAAATGTTGCTGTATTTTGGTAGAGGCCCGATCGAACAAGCTTATTGAGGGGGACAATTCCAATGCCCTGTTGTCTGCTGTCTAGGATTGACCGCATCATTAAGGTCATTAAGAATTTCGCAGCTGTGGTAAAGCCTGTGAGGATTCTGAGAGAGATGGAATGTTTAGAAGCTGGTTCCCTAACTTGATATATCTAAGATAGGGACTGATAGATGATTTGACTATCGGTAAAAGTCTGAAGTAAGTCTGACAAAGGTCAGTAAAAGTCAGGTTATTACAATAGACCTATTTCTGAACCTATTGCCAGACTTACTTCAGACCGATCGTAGTCCTTGAAATAAGATGGGACTCACTTAAAGCAAAGTGCTTAAATTAGACGTGGTAATGCCTGCACTGATCAATTCCGATCTGTATTGACTGAGGAGGAATTTTCAAAGGTATTCAGTGCTGTAATTTTACATGAACTATAAAGATAATCTCTCAAGCCCAATAGCAAAAAGATCAACCTCATAGCTCTAGTACTCCATCGCTGAGTGAATCCGAATCTACGAAAATAAACAAGTACCTGAACAGGGCTGGTACTAGTAGCTTAAATTAAGCTTACTGGGCCATGCCTCCATTTTTAGAATTTGTGGGAGAATCATTAACCTTCTTCACGGGAGCCATGGGTTCAGTTTTTCCACTTTGTGGCGGTTCTGCATCTGGTACCATATTCCAAAAGGGTGAATGAGTATTAGAGTTGTTGGGAAATAAAACCAGCTCTGGGACAGGGTTTGCCCTGACTGTTATCTAACTTATGCTGCATCTAAGTAGAAGTTCCACAAGCCTGCTGCGTT
>NZ_JBLZFX010000197.1:0-3207 GCF_050753345.1 Alkalinema pantanalense CENA528
GTACAATATTTTCCATATGGCTATCCATCCGGTGCGTTTTGGATTAATTTGCACCCTATCCGATGGATAGCTTCTCTGTCCACTCCTGCCTCGCTAAAATTGTCCGGACTATTGTTACTAGAAAACGATGACTAGAAAACGATCGTCCATCCTTGTTTTTTCACTTGATCTTTGGTGTAAGAAACGCCGTGCATCTTAATGCCTTGAGCGTCCAGTAGCGTGATGATGCCTCCGTCGTTAGATAACTGTACATCTTTCCCGCTTAAGGTGACCGTAACAGTACTTCCGGCAGCGATCGACCGATCGGGGAAGAAATATTTATTTTTTTGCTTATCTGCCAAGGCCCAGTCTTTAAGATTAACTGAACCGGGGGAAAGGTTGATCAGCGTTACAGATTCCTTGCCAGGATCGGCCCCTAGGGGATTGACCAATGCGGCCACAATTTTGACCGCGACTTCTTCGGGTTGGGGTTCCGGGGTGGGTTCGCAGACTTCTTTGATGGCGTTGCCAGTGCGATCGTCGGTGTGGAAGCATTGCGATTGGAAAGCGAGGAAAATGGCGACCCATTGGCTGCGCGAGGGGAAGTGAATTAGCAGCGCTCCATCTTGGTAAACCCCATTATCCTGCTGAAATTTTCCAACGCTGCCCTGGTTCATGTGGATATCGTGGATGCCGCTACCCGGACGGAAACCAAAATATTTATCCGGCGTAGACGGCTCTGGCCCCCAAGCGATACCAAAGGCATAGATTACTGCATCCTCAGCTTGGATGGCCCGTTGAATGTATAAGTCAATCAGTTCTTTTAAGTCATTATCTGGGCCGGGAACGTCGGGAGGTAACGGCTTCATGTCTTCCCGGTGAAACAGGTTACTGCGAATAAAGTCTAGGGCTAGGCCGCCGGGTTTGGATTCCAGGGTTTGAAATCCGAGTCGTAGATTGGGTAATTGATCCAAAATTCCATGCTGGAAGCGATCGTTAACGAAATAGAGTAAATCTGAAGGACTTTGCTGGGATTTAACGTTAATGGCAATACGATGTTTTTTTTCGCCATCGTCAATCAGCACTTGATAGTGGGGAGAGGGGTCACTGGCGGGATCAATTTTACGATCGATGGCTCGACCTTTTAAAACGCCATAGTTTGCTAGACTCATAGTCTAAGATCTCCTTGGAAAATTTTCAAACTGAAATATTGTGTGCAATCTGGGGATAGTTTCCTTGTTCCTCATTGTGGATCGAGGATAAGGAGCGATCCTTTCTCTGGTAGTTTCACGAATAACGATCGTCATTACGGAGTTTTCTCATAGAGTTTTCCCATGGAGTTTTCCCATGGAGTTTTCCCATGAAGTTTCCTCTTCTCCGGTGGGTTCTGAGCCTGTCTTTAGGGCTGTCCAGTTGAATTGCTCATTCACTGAGAAATAAACGGGGCTTTCGTTTCTCAAAAGATCTAGCATGGAATGTAATTTATCCAATGGCATGAATGCGTTAATGATTTCATTGGGATAAACAACGAGTTTGGCCCTTACAAATGAGCTGAGGTTCAAATTCGCTGGTACGGTCGCGAGGGATCTCGATTTCGGCTTCACCAAATTCCCCTTTGATGGTCTTTTTACTGTGGCCATTGCGACGCTCCATGCCAAGGGCTAGCCTCGAATGCAACGGGTGAACACATCCATCACCACTGCCAGATAAACGAACTCTTGATTCAGCTTGATGTCCGTGATATTCGCTTTGACTGGTTTCACCCTTCTCAAAGATGCTAAGGGAACAGTGCATAAATAAAATCCCAATTGGATAAAGGTAGGAGAGTAAAAGGGTAGGAGGGTAGGGGAATGAAGATGGGATATTATTTCTTGGCAAATCCCTAAGGTATCCCCTGACTCGATGGTTGCTTAATTAAATTTTGAAAAATTTCTCTGGAAAGTGGTTGGCGATCGGCACAATAGAGTTAGTTCACGGCTCGCTCTATACTTGTCCTGATTATGCAAATCGATTTCCACCATGGCGTAACTTACGTCTTAGCACGCTTAGCTGGCTTCGACGATCGCTCCGCAGATATCATTGCCCACAGCGCCCAGTATGTAGATGATGCAACCAACTCCGGTGTCATTCGGTTTGATAGCGGGGCTTTGTTTAGCCGGATCAGTTCCGCCCACAAAATGCTGGACTATCGCAATTTTCAAGAGCTAGCGAACCATTTTGTCTGGATTCCCTTTCACTTTTTGCCCGGTAATGGTGGTCTCCCTGCAGGACAAGATCCATCAGATCACTTCATTGAAAAACTGATTTGTCGCCCCAACAGTCCCGTTGCTCAGGATATGGTGCGGGAGTGTATTCGGGAACGAGATCATATGTATGGATTATACCGTTTAGGAATTACAATGCATGTTTATGCAGATACCTGGGCTCACCAAGGGTTTGCAGGGGTTAACCATCGAATTAATGAAGCCAAGGAGATTACAGGCTCTGATGGTAAGCCCGATCGCCGTTTGCTCGATCGCCTAGCCAATTATTTCATTAGTGAAGCCTTGCCTTTAGGCCATGGTGCTGTTTTGAGCAATCCCGATAAACCCTTTCTGCAATGGGGATATACCAACGGACGTGGCGAACGAATTACTCGAAACAACCCTCGGGATTACCTAGAAGCAGCCGATGCAATGTGTCGAGTGATGCAACGCTATCGTTTAGGTGATCCAGATGCAGCGGTTTCCGGTTTACCCAGCGCCGATCGACAGTTAATTCAAGAGATGATTCAGAACATCCGAGATGATAATGGCATTACCCGTCATCAAAAATGGTTGGCTGCTATCCAAGCTGGAAAATTTAGTTTTGGGTCAGCCAATTTGCAATATGTAGCGAAGGGACAGGGTTCCTGGAAGTTTCAAGCAGTGGGTACCGTTCGTGAATACGATCGAGAAAACGATGTTTTTTCCTATTCACCAACGTTTCTTACCAGTCATTGGAAACTTTTTCACGATGCTTTACAAGCCCACCGCCTCTTTGTCATCCATGATTTATTACCCTGCTACGGCATTTGTGCCGCTTAGGGATGGCAAGTTTGATGATTCGTTACGCTATCCATTGTTGTTTATCATTTTACGATTACTGTTCATCAGGTAACTATTCTCCCATCGACATCCTATTAGTAGACGTGTTGGGAAATAATGGATAATGTGAAGCAGTAGCCCAGAGCCTTCTCATGCTGAATCT
>NZ_JBLZFX010000198.1:0-3193 GCF_050753345.1 Alkalinema pantanalense CENA528
CCATCGTTGTGTTTAACCCAAATACTTATGTTAAAGGAATCTCACTCTCAAAATCAGCGATGCGTGAAATTGAAACTCGTTTGCAGCGCAATCCAGATTTACCCAAATGGGACATCCTGATTCAACCTGCTGCTGGGTAGATTTGTTCCTGGAAATCTCCTTAGTATATAAGGCTCTACCCGTCACACCATTCTTATGAGGCGGCAATACCTCAACTTCAACCGCTTCTACCTCACCTGGCAAAGCAGGCAAAGACTGAGGTTCCGTAAATCCAGCAATCGCATCATGCTGCTGCCAGATCAGTGCCTTTGCCGTAGAAGTGCCCAAATAGAGGAGCGGCAGAGTTTCGATCGTCGGTTTGGTATAGGCCACCGTCTTGCAGCAATCGTGTTTGTTCTTGCCTTCTCCCTCCTTAACCGCCTTAAACTCCACCTCCAACACACCCAAACTCCGCCATTTATCGTTCTTGCCACTGAACGGCACATTACAATAATCCGCAAACGTTTTTTCCAAGGAGCGGTAGAACTCCTCACGGGCTGATTTAAAGCTCCACAGCGCCACGTTTTTGAATCGCACCACGATCGGACAGGTATGCAGCGGCTGATTATCCTCATCTAGAAACAGCAACGCATGTTCTGAACAAACATCCATCGCTTTCTTATCCAGGCTATGGCGGTACTCATCATAGAGTCCAACCACCGTACCCCCCAAATCTTCCACATCCGACTTGTAGCGAATATACTCCGGCACAAATGCCAGCACCAATAACCGAGCATCCGTAATCAGCAACCCCGTCACCTCTTCGGTAAAGGTAACAGTTGTCAGGTCATCCTCATCCGGCATCACAATCCAGCCCGCCTTTTCCAACTGCTCGATCGGAATCAAAATTCCGGCGGGCTTATCATTGACCACAATTCCATAGGGCAACAGCGGTCGGCGCACCTGATTGTAGGCATCACTGAGCAGATCTGGATCAACTTCAAACCCATCTAATCCCGTCGTGTCCGATCGAACTGCACGAGAGCCAGTGGCCGTAGTTGATTTTTGCGCTTTGGAAGTCGCCGTTTTAGCACCCGTTCTGAGAGTGCTGGGAGAGCTATTTCTAGCGTTCGTTGGTTTAACCATTGCAGTACAGTCCAATGAATTATCCCAACACGGAGGCGTTAGCCTGAGAAGCCACCTGAACCAGAATTTGGGCATTGGGCCTTTGGAGATCCCCATCTCATCTCCCAAAAATATCCAGGTAGCCGATCCACTGACCAAGCTGCGATCGTTAGAATTTCTGCCAGAATCTCAGCCCTTTGCTATGCCGCTCCCCTTACCGACCCATTGGAACTCCCTTTCTGCCAGTCAGAACGATACTTCTACTGCTTTAATGCAGGTGCCATCCGATTCCCAACTACTGGCCGCGATCGACTTTGGCAAAATGCTTCAGCAATACAACAATCCTCAAGGTTGGATGCTGCTGGGCGGGTTACTGGTTGTCTTATGGCTACTCCGCATCAGTGGATCAGGGAAAGGCAAAATTACGACAGGCAAGCTGTGTGGCACTGCGGAGAAACTAGCTGCAACCAGTCTCGCGCTCAGACAAATCCAAGAGCGCAAACACAATAAGGTAACGCTCTGGTCTGGCACACCCCGCTACTGGGCAAAGGGAGCATGGCATAGCGTAATGGCAACCATCCAAACAACATTGGGAGCATCCCCAACCGTATGGTTTCCCAATGCTGAACGAGGCACATTGGTGATTGGTGCTCCTGGTTCTGGAAAAACTTATTCAACCATCGATCGAATGCTAGAAAGCGTCATGCAACAGGGATTTCCGATCTTGCTCTACGACAAGAAAGGCGATCAAATGCGGCTCCATGCTCCCCTCGCGGCTCGCTACGGTTATCAAGTCAGAGTCTTTGCACCTGGAGAGCCTTTTAGTGGTGTGATCAATCCCCTGGACTACATGAGAGATGCCAGAGATGGCGTAATGGCGGGGGAAATTGGTAAAGTGATTAATCGCAACGCCAGAGAGGGCGATGGTGGACGGAGTGACGAATTTTTCACCAAAGCAGGAGACTTGCTGGCAAAGGCATTGCTGCAACTGGTTAAGGGTTCCCGTTATCCCGACATGGCAATGCTCTACGCGGTGTTGCGCCTGCCTAACTTGGTGCATCGGATTGACTATGCGGTGCAAGCTAAACGACTAGATGAATGGGTCGCTACCTCTTTTGTTCAGTTCCTCAGTGCAAAGGACGCTGAAAAAACAATCTCTGGTATCCTAACGACCGCCGCAGGCACCTTCTCATCGTTCATTCAAGCAGACCTGCTCCGAGCCTTTATTGGCAAATCCACGATTCCAACTCGTTTAGAAGGACGAGAGATAGTAGTGTTCAAGCTGGATGATGAGCGTCGCAGTGTGGTGGGTCCGCTACTGGCTGCTGCAATTCACCTAATGATTGTGGGCAATCTCAGCACACCTCGTAAAGACCCGCTGATTATTTCTCTAGACGAGTTGCCCTCGATCAAGCTCGATCGCCTGCCACAATGGATTAACGAATACCGTTCCAATGGTGCTTGTTTCATCCTAGGGATTCAAAGCTTAGATCAACTCTATGACATTTATGGAGACAAGATGGGTGCCGCGATCGCCTCTGCCTGTAGCACCCATGTCTTGTTCAATCCCGGTAATCATAAAACGGCTGAGGATTACTCAAAACGGTACGGTGAAAAAGAAGTGCTGATCAAAAATCGAACGACCGGACGATCGCTGGGTGGACAGATGAGTCGATCGATTAGCTGGAGTGAGAATCTGCAAAAAATGCCGGTGATCAGCGCCGATGAAATTCTCAAATTTCCTCAAGGCAAATGCGTGATTACCAGTCCTGGATACGGCTCAGGCGGACAGGCATCGATTCCTTATCCGCTGACCATTCCTGTCCCTAAAGCAGATGAAAAACGCGCAAAGGAAAGTGAGGCATTATGGGAAGCGCAAGTGCGAGCAGGCTTGGAGAGCCAAGTGATTATGCCAAACGTAGACGCACTGACTCAAGCCTTGTATGAGCGAATTGAAGAAGCAGAGCGAATGTTACCACTGAGTGCATCCCAGATTTGCAATGAGTATAAATGCTTAAGTCCATAAGTTGACTTCAGCGCTACACTTTAAACAGAATTCCTCTACTTAAGTTGCTCTATGGACGCTGAC
>NZ_JBLZFX010000199.1:0-3122 GCF_050753345.1 Alkalinema pantanalense CENA528
CCCTTGCCTTAAGCTAGTGGTTTCGTCACTCGGACTGCATGCAGTCATTTGGACGTTGGTTCCACCACAGGGGACTTTCACCCCATCAGATCACGCCCATGCTGGGCGTACACAATTCGGGTGCAGCGGATTGACCGAAGCCGCTTGGGTGAGATGCAAAGGGATCGGCAACCGCTGACCCGAACCGTTAGCCCTCTCAACTAGACCCCGCAGTTGCCAGAATCCATCGGCTTCGTTTGTATGTTTGAAAGTAAGGAAATCACTTATAATTCCCTCAAGGTATAATCAGAGATCGCCTACTACAATGGAAAATTCTAAAGAGTCTCGGACTGAAAATATTCCAGTACAGCTAGAGAATGGAGCCGTTATCAGAGTTGAAGCCACTGTCATCGGCTCCAATATCCAAGTGGGAGAAGGCGGAGAAATTGAATCTGACGTAGGCGCAAGTATCCAATCGCTCAAAGAGGTGACTGATGCGATCGAAGGAATTGCTGGTTCAGTCGTAGAAAGTCTGAAAAAGTTCAAGCCCAGTAAGTCCAGCATTGAATTTGGGGTCGAGTTTGGCTACGAGTCGGGGCAGTTAACCGCTTTGATCGTCAAGGGCACTGGGAAAGCAAACCTCAAAATCACGATGGAATGGACTAAGGAGTAGGTAAAAGAAGGGGGCATCCGTGCTTGACCAGTCATGCTTTGAGTTGTTTCGGGAGTGCATCGTTCGGATAAAATCCCCTAAAAATCAAGGAACTGGCTTCTTTGTTGCTCCGGGACAAATCCTAACCTGTAACCATGTGGTAGCAGGCGCAAAAGATTATGAAATCGAGGTTCTTTGGAAGGAAGAACCTCTAACAATTGCAAGTATTGCTCGGACTGAATCAGGAAATCCTGATCTTGCACTGCTGAAAGTCACGCTTACCGAACATCCCTGTGTTTATCTAGACCGAGAAGTGCAACCGAATGATGCGCTTTATAGTTACGGTTATCCCCCCAAATATGAAGGTGGCTTTTCAGTCAATCCACTTTGTGTTGGGCCGACCGATCAAGGTCGTCTGCTGACCATTAGGGATGAAAACATCCAACCAGGCTTGAGTGGAGCGCCACTGCTCAATCTACGGACATCTAAAGTATGTGGGTTAATCAAAAGTGAGCGCAGTATGCCGCTCATTCAGAATGTCCTACGCGCATTGGGTGGACAGGCAATTCCGGCATAGGTAATTTTCGACCGTTGGAATGGACTCGAAGGTGATCATGGTGGATTTCATTATCGAGACACCCGTTGGCGATCGCTGATTCCCAAGGCAATTGGAGAAATTATCTTTGGCAGACGACTGTTTACTTTCCTATCACGAGTAGGAGTTAGAGTCGATCCGCTCCCCTTTGACAAAGATATACCCCAACCGATCGCGCTTCAGAATCCGCTAAATTTACCGCCTCCGCGTCCCGACTTACTAGGTCGCAAAGCAGAACTGGAAGATGCAGCATTTGCCCTGAAACGTGAAGGGAAAGAAAAGGTCGTCGGGTTTTACGGCAAGCCCGGAGTAGGAAAATCGATGCTGCTTGAGGATTTTGCCCACCATGAAATTGTGTCTGACTTTCCTGATGGTGTTGTCCACCTTGCAGCAACGCGGTTTTGCTCTGAAACAGATTTGCTTGAGGAGATTTTTTACCGATTCAATGAGAAAATTCGCGGGATCAAGTTCAGCCTCACCAAAATCAAAAGCACATTGCAAGCTAAAAAGATCTTGGTGTTGTTAGACGATGTTAGGCTGTCAGCGGATCAACTCATTGCGTTACGGCAGACGATGCCAAAATCAGCCTTCGTCTTTACCTGGGAAGAGGGCGATCGCTTTAAACGAGGTGAACGGGCAACAGCGCTGAAAGGATTTTCCGAAGAAGATATTCTTGACTTGGTTGCCCAGGAGCAAGCCGTAGGGCGACCTTTAACCCTAGAAGAACGGGCTGCTTTCACAGGTGAACAGAGATGGAGCAACTTTCTAACGGATGAAGACGATCGCCAAGCCGCTAAGAGCCTGTTAGAAACTTTGAACGGTCACCCCTGGCAAATTCGGCAAGCCGTCAAACTTGCACGCAATCAGAATCAATCATTGAAAGACATTGCTACTGCAATCAAGCAAGATCCATCTGCAATATCACTCACCCAGCGAAGAATCCAATCTCTACCCGAACCCGCCCGCCGAATCTTAAAACTATTATCTGTGCTAGGAGTAGCAGGCGCAGGACTACTGATTGCAATTTCCCGTGCTGATTCCGTTGAAATTCCCAAGATTGAAGAATACCTAAATTCTCTAAGCCAACAAGACCTGATTCAAGTTTCTGAGTCTCAATACAGACTGACATCCAACATGGGTGAAATCTTGAATCAAGAGACTGAACTAAATCATTTGAGGGAAAGTGCTTTAGATTACTTTAAGCAATTAGTGGATGAGAAACAAATCGAACCAGATGTAGTCTTTCACGATGCTAATGCCATCTCAAATATTTTGCAGTGGGCTTTTGAGTCTGGTCGATATGCCGACGTGATTAAGTTGGGTCAAGGATTTGAGGGGGCACTGGCATTTAACGGACTGTGGGGCACCTGGGAACGAGTTTTACAATGGGAACTTCAATCCTCACAAGCACTCAATGAGTGGGGATCTGGCGCTTGGGCGTTGCATCAATTGGGTACACGCGCGTTGTGTTTAGGAGACAGCCGTACTGCCCGTTCCTGCTTAACACAAGCATTAACACTCCGAGAGTCTTTAGGAGACGTTGATGGTGCAAATGTCACCCGCCATAATCTGGGACTGCTGGCACCACTGCCAATTGTCTCTCATGTCTTACCACCCATTGCTGTGGGCATCGTAGCAGCGTATCTTTTATCTCTATGGCAAACTCCTGAGTACCCTTCAGAGATTTTTCCTGCCTATCGTATTCCAACGCCAAGTGCGATCGCTCCTGTGCCATGCCTGATTCAAGGCACTGAAAGTACAATCACACAAACAGGTAATGAATCTGCTTGACTGACAAAACTAGAAAGCCGGAATGTGCTTGAGGACAGTGAATTCACGCTGCAAGGATTGTTCCGATTGACGGTATGAAGCCATAGTGGGTTCAGGGTCTGGAGC
>NZ_JBLZFX010000200.1:0-3102 GCF_050753345.1 Alkalinema pantanalense CENA528
TCATACAAATGGGTACTTGGAGTCATGATGGTTCGACTGGTTGTGTGGTAACTTCTAGCCTAAACCAGACTCCAACGCCCGTCCCGCTTTCGTTTTATTCCTCAATACTTTTGTCAGTCAAGCAGGGTCACAGTCTTATTAGAGGAGGTGTTGCGATTGGTAGCAAGGCTTCCGACTTCACGATCGATAAAAAATAGCCCCTGTCCTTCTGTCCCAATTAGTTTAATTTTATCTAGAATGCTCTTGAAAAGGAACTCTTCCTCATGCTGTTCAGCGACGTACCATTGCAGAAATTGCAGCGTGGAGTAATCTGGTTCTGTGTTGGCAAGATGCACTAAATCATTAATCTTGCGGGTAATGAACTGTTCGTGGGCGTAGATCTTGTCAAACATTTCCGTGAGGGAGCTGAATGCAGTTGGTGGGGCTTCCATTCCGCCAAGGATGGCAAAGGCACCCGTTTCTTGCAAATAGTGAATTAAACGCCGCATGTGGATCATTTCCTCGTCGGCATGTTGACTCAGGAACGTAGCACAGCCATCTAGCGCTTTATACGCACACCAAGAACTCATCTGTAGATATAGGTGTGCAGAAAACATTTCTAGATTGATTTGCTCATTCAATCGATCGATCATAGTTTGAGATAACATTCCGTGGCCTCCCCGGAGTTCAAGTTAGAATCGCAAGTGACTGGGTGATTGGGCGTGTCATTGAGGGATGAGACTCAACCCATGTATACATCTCTAGACTTTCTGGAGGACAACAATGGCATTGATTACAAGACTGACGCACACTCTTTTGTACACGACCTTTGCGGATGAGATGATCTAGCATCCCTCTGAGTGCATCAGCATCACTCTGGGAGTGTTGGCTCATTTCTTGCAGGGATGAGTGATGGTGAGTTCTCAAATAGGTTTGTAGCTCTTGTAGTAACATGGTCGCACTCCATTCAACCTATCGATTAACTAAGGTTTTCGGTTCCACGGTGCGCTGGGATGACGGTAAGTTACGGTTACGGTTGCTGAACCGATTGAGCCCTACAATCACGCTGACCATGACCACACTTAATCCCCCTAGCCACGAGATCGTACTGCCTGGGTGTTGATTAAAGGTCATCATTTGATAGTAAAAGGTTGCAACCCAGTAGGCCAATCCAGTCGTCCAGAGAGCTACAAACAGCGTCCACCCGATATTGGTTTCACGATAGACAGCAGCAGTTGCAGACACACAAGGAAAATAGAGCAGAACAAACAACAGGAAGGAGATCGCAGCGGTCGTGCTCCCAAACCGCGTGGCCATCTGCCCAAAGGTGGTGTAATGGATGGATTGTTCCTTTGCGGCAGCTTGTTGATCCCCTGTACTGCTGAGAATGCCCAAGCCGATCGGATCAAGCAATTGATTCGTCAACCCTGCTAGGTTGGTGGGAATGCTGGCCACCGCACTTCGGAGCCCGCCCCAAAAATCAAATTCTTCTGGGGGTTCGTTCGTGACTCTAGTAGCATCCTGGGCCAAGGTCGTGTAAAGGGAATCCATCGTGCCAACCATGACCTCTTTTGCAAAGACTCCTGTAAAGAGCCCTACCGTAGCTGGCCAATTATCCTGCTGAATGCCCATGGGGGTAAACACTGGGGTAATGGTACGACTGAAGGCACTCAGAATTGAATCCTGGCTATTTTGTTTACCGAAGGAGCCATCCACCCCTACGGAGTTAATCAGTCCTAGGATGATCACCATAATTACAATCATTTTCCCGGCTCGGCTAATAAACGTTTGGAGCCGTTCCCAGGCACGGAGCAGAACACCTTTGGGGGTAGGAAGATGATACGGGGGCAGTTCCATGACAAAAGGGGCGGCTTCTCCCCGAAAGAGGGTATGTTTCATGACCAATCCGGTGAAAATAGCCGCCAAAATTCCCAGAACATAGAGCAGGAAGACGATATTTTGACCATTCGTCGGAAAAAATGCTGCTACAAAGAGAGCATAGATGGGTAACCGTGCCCCGCAGGACATAAATGGGTTCATCAGGATGGTCATCAACCGATCTCGGCGATTTTCTAGGGTGCGGGTGGCCATAATACCGGGAATGTTGCAACCAAAGCTGACCATCATGGGCACAAAGGACTTACCGGGTAACCCCATAAAACGCATTAAGCGATCCATCACAAATGCTGCACGAGCTAGATAACCGGAGTCTTCTAGAATGGCAAGAAAGACGAAGAGTAAACCAATCTGGGGAATAAACGTCGCAGTGGTCTGAATACCCCCGCCTACGCCATCGGCTAACAGGCCAATCAGCCAACCGGGAGCTTGGATCTGTTGTAAAAGGTGGGTTGTTCCTCCCACCAAAATAGTGCCAATACCGATGTCAAAGAAATCAATGAAAGCACCTCCCAGGTTAATGGAAACCAGAAACATCAGGTACATCACTATTAAAAAAATAGGAATGCCCAAAAATCGGTTGAGAACCACACGATCGATGCGATCTGAAACCGTCTGTTTCACAAGATTGGTTCGTTCAGTTACATCTTGAATACGTTGACGAATCCAAGTATACCGACTGTCTGCAATCAGTAAGTCCGTATCTTCTCCGAGGGTTTGATGGATACGGTGACGGTGGTGCGCAATGCGGTGTAAGGTCTCTTGTCCAAGATCGGGTAGATGGCGATCGTCGTACTGCAACAGATTTAAGGCAAACCAGCGAAGATCCATAGAACGGGTATTGACATCCCGTGCCTGAAGAATGGGTTGCAAGTCGGTGAGGGCTTCCTCCACCACAGGAGGATAGGCAACATGGGTACTGGGAATGGTAGGGGTATCGAGAGCACGGTGCACAGCTTCTTTGAGGTGCTGTATGCCCTTGCCAGTATGGGCACATAGCGGAATAACGGGACAGCCCAGCCGCTCCGACAGCCGTCGATCATCAATACGAATTTCCCGTTTTGCCGCCAGATCCATCATATTTAGGGCAATTAGGATGGGGACACCTATTACCTCGGCAATTAAATAGAGTGAATTCTACAATGCAGCATAAGCAATCGATGGATGCTTGAAATAGTTTTTGACGCGAGCAGGCAACTTCTGCAACTTTCGCAATTGAGATAACAG
>NZ_JBLZFX010000201.1:0-3091 GCF_050753345.1 Alkalinema pantanalense CENA528
AAGGCCAAGAAGGTTGCGTTAGTGGCTTGTATGCGAAAGTTGCTGACGATTCTCAATGCCATGGTCAAGCAGGGAACCTTCTGGAACCCTGCGGCCATAGCTAATCCAGGGCAAGTTCTGCCCCAACCTACTTGACTTTCAAGATAATCGCTAGCCCCCCTTATTAAGGGGGGACAAGAGTAAATACGAAAAAAAGGGGGAACAAGAGTAAATGCAAAAGAATAGGAGGAAAGATTATAAAATCTGTACTTCTAATCTATTTTTCTCAAAGTCCCCCTTATTAAGGGGGATTTAGGGGGATCGAACACGCGCGATCGACGTTGTGATGAGTTATGCAGAGAGAATTGGGGATTTTGGGGCACTTTAAGTCTATCGGGTTTGTAGTGTCTTTCGTATGTCAAAGCTAAATACAACCGATTTCCATTTGCCCTATAACCCAGAGCTGATATTTCCTGCTAAGGAAATGAGGAAGAACCCGACTCCGGCTGAAAAGAAGCTGTGGCAAGAGTTCCTGAAAGATTCAGAATTTCGTTTTTTACGACAACGTCCGATCGATCACTTTATTGTCGATTTTTATTGCGCAAGATTGGGTTTAGTCATTGAGGTCGATGGGAGTGGTCATTTTACAGAACAAGGAAAAGCCCACGATCGGGAAAGAACACAGATTTTAGAAGGTTATGGATTAACAGTCGTGAGATTTACGAATGAAGAAGTTTTGAACTATTTCGAGAATGTATGCCAAACAATCACTACAATCCTCTCAAAGTCCTCCTTGTGACTTTTAAAGTCCCCCTTTTGAAGGGGGATTTAGGGGGATCGAACACGCGCGATAGACG
Organism: Alkalinema pantanalense CENA528; assembly: GCF_050753345.1. Lineage (NCBI taxonomy): Bacteria > Bacillati > Cyanobacteriota > Cyanophyceae > Leptolyngbyales > Leptolyngbyaceae > Alkalinema > Alkalinema pantanalense. The sequence goes on from NZ_JBLZFX010000201.1 coordinate 837, forward strand.
TTACGGCTAATACTGCAATAAATGTGCGACTAACGCAGAGCTGAATGCTGTAATGGTCTGCTGGTCTGCGTTGTGGGTGCAGATCCCCCCTAGCCCCCCTTAAAAAAGGGGGAACAAGAAAAATACAGATTAAAAGTCCCCCATTTGCCTTTCAAAGTCCCCCTTTTGTAGCTTTGCTTCCCGTAGGGTAGGGGGATTAGGGGGATCGGATCGCTAGAAGGAGCATTGTTATGTAGAAATCATCGTAGTCACAAAACTTTAGGAATTCCTAGGACTGGCTCGTGCTACAGTTCACAAGTCTCTGCGCGAGAGAAGAGAATCGGTAGAACGCACCATTGCGAACAAAAAAACCCCACAAACACGGTAATTCTCCCGCGAGAGAATGGTGAGGATTTTTGGGTAAGTCTGAGTAGTTCACGTAGCTCCCGCCTTTCTTCCACCCCACTTTAGCGCAAAAGTTATCCCATTCTTTCCCGCCGATCATCGGGCTACCACATTCCTTCCAGATTTTCTTCTGTACAGAAAACCCAAAGTGTCCCTTGCTGGCTTCCACCCACAACTGATCGATCGTCAATAAATCCGCACAAGGAAATTTCTTGAGGTCATCCGACACTAGATATCCTCGCTTCGTCTGACCCGCCACTTCCAGCATGACCCTCAGAGTTTCCCGATCGGCCTCTTCCCACTTTTCCGCTTTCAATAATTCACGCAGCTTTTCATAACTCACGCCTTTTTCAGATTTTAGGGGAATCGCATCAATCGCACTCGTTGTTTTTGCTACAGGCATTGATGCTTTCGCAGTGGGAACTGGCTTTTGGGCTGGCTGCTTCTGTTCCGCTAGAGGCGGTTGCACCACAGGTTGCACAGATTGTTGATTACCTGTCCCCGATCGCAGCCGCAACAATTGATTCAACGCCCGCCGTCGATCGTCCAGTCCCTCCGCCAACAAATTCACCTGCTCCCACAAGCGAATCGCCTTCTCCACCTCCCCATCACATTCCGCATCGATCGCCATTTCCTTCAACCGCGCCACATCCTGCCGCGTCGCATAATGGCTCAAAATCGGCTCCTCATACTTCCATCCCGGCTCCGGAATCACCAACGGCACCTGCTTCCGCGTCACCTTCCCCGCATTCCGATGCAACTCCGGCACCCGCCGCGCCAAATGACTTTCCAAATCCTTCAAAATCGTCTGTTGCCGCAACCCCTCCAGCAACGCATAGGTAAACGCCCCCTGCTGCAAATCCTCCAACTCATAGGAACTCTGCCCCCGACTGCAAGAAAACAACGTAATAATTCCCTGTTGCTCCTCCCGTTGTTTCACCAACTCCCGCAGCGATTCCTCTACTGAATCTAAACCCTTCCGTCCAGCGTCCCGCTGTTCATTACGGCACATATCCAAAATCAACACCACCGTCTTCGCCCGACAAGCCCGAAGCTGCTCCGTCACAAACTGAATCGGAATCGCCGTCTCCTGCAAGTCATTGGGATTACCATCGATCGTCATCAGATAGTCCCGCTGGTCACTCCCCGCCATCCCATGACCACTAAAAAAGAACCACAAATTATCCGCATTCTGCGCCCGCTGGATTTGATGCAACAAAATATCCCGCAACACAGGCCGCGTAGCCCGCCGACTCCCCGGTTCCACCCCATCCCCACACAGCAACACCTGCTCTGCCGCAAACCCCGCCTCATCTTGCAGAAATCGCCGCATCGCCAACGCATCCTGCACCGCAAAGCTCAGCGACGCCTCCGGCAAAAAATCGTAATTATTAATCCCAACCGCGATCGCCCAATTATTCGCCATAGCCGCCCATCATACCCCTACTTCTGCGATCGCTTAAACTTCAACGTAATGCACCCCTCACTACTCACCTCACCCCCCGCAATCAACTTCACCTGCCCCTTCGCCCCAATCTTCACCGCCAACTCCACCTCCTCCAACCGCAACTCAGAATCCGCCGGAAGTTCCGCATTCGCCTGCTGAAACACCTGCCCGATCGATCGAACAAACGCCGTCATCTTCCCTTCCAACTCCGCCGGATCAACCTTCACCTCCCGCAGCCGTCCCGCCACCTGCCGAATCGGCTCCCCCCAACCCTTACTCCCCGTCTCCGGCTCAAACTCATCATCCGTCAAAATAATCAACTCTTCCGACATAGCCACTCCCTTCTAAAAATCACCTTCTATTTTATCCACTTCAAATTTATTCCCCACTCTCCCACCCTTCCTACCCTCCCACTCCCCTACCC
>NZ_JBLZFX010000202.1:0-2943 GCF_050753345.1 Alkalinema pantanalense CENA528
CGAAGCGAGCCGCAATGGATGACACGTTTATGCTCCAAGTCTTAGCCGCTGCGTTGCCCGACTCGGGTAAAGACTCCACCCCTAGTTGTCAATAGCGTTTGAGATGCGCTTACCCTGATCACTGCTGGAGGCGGAGCAGTAGCAGGTGGTGGTGCACTCTGCATTACAGGCATCGGCTGTCTTGGTGGTGCGCCAGCTATTGCAGCAGGTAGCGCTTTACTAGTTTCAGGTGCTGTAACTTTGAAGGAAGCATTAGAAAATGCCTTATCTAACGCTTCTGTCCTACTCTCATCTGGCCTAAATTTTTTCTTCGGTAAAGATTCATCAGTAGGTAGTGGTAGTCCCTTACCACCCAGCAGAAAAGATGTATTAGGTTTGATCAAAAAGGCTCATGCAGATGGAGATAATACGAAAGATGATGAAGCATATGCAATTGTAGATATCTTGGAGAGAATTTCAACCAAAAAAGATGGGCGTCATTTCTTATCCGAGAATAAGATAGCAAAATTCTTTACTAGTTTAAGAAAAGACCCTAACACTCCACCAATCGATAGGGATGATATAAAATTACCTGAAGCTTTAATTGAGAAGCGAAACGGAACATTTGTTGCAGTTGAAGTGAAAAATGAGACTGGAGTTACTATTGACAGTGCATTAGGAAAATTCAAGGACATAATTTCCTTGATTAGAGATCCAAATATTGATATGAAACAAAATATATCCGAGTATGTTTTGTACTTAAACCCTAGTAAATTTAGGTATTTTAGAGATCAATTGTATAGTGTGGGCAAGGGGAATATTCTTTACTATGATGGCAAGCCTTATAAACTACCTGATGGTAAGACAGTGCAGATTAAATGGTCTCAGTTCATACCACGATAATTAAGTTGGGCGTTAGAGTTAGGAGATTTTTGTATGGGTTGGGATTTAGAATTACTAGTTTGGTGTAAAAGCGACAAACTCCCCAGTCAAAGGCTCTTGGACTTAGTCAACCACCTTGGGAAGAGTCCTCTCTTTGGACGTATCTCTCGTGTCGAGGTTAAGAAAAGTCCACACTATTTCAAAGGTGACTATATAACCTTTAAGCAATTAGATGGGAAAGGACTACCCAGAGATGAAATCACCCGCATTGTCGAGCAATATACTAACCAGCCTGTGGCTTTTGAAGCTTGGTGGAGAACTCATTCTTATCATGAATACCTTGAAGAAAATATCTATGGACGCAGAGTCCGTAAAATTGTTGAAGAGCCTTGGAGAATCGTGATTGAGATCGTAAATCGTGATAAATCTTGGGCAGGGCACCCCTGTGGGATTGATATGTTTTGGGATCTTGGTAACATGGGCTATCTTTCGCCTGCAATGAGCGGAGAACGCGCCAAGCTCAACATTTTAGCTGTAATTTATCAACTTGAAGTGCTAATCGAAGCAGATGTCGCCACCATTCATGCTCACAATCTAGACAATGAACGCCATCCTAGAACTTTCTACTTGGCATACCATTGTGATGCCGATGGTTTTCGTCAAGATTTAACTTTGTGGACACAGTACATCTTTCCTCAGCCTCAATTGACGAAAGAACAGGTGATTGACATTGCTCAAGCTTGCGAAGAGATTGAATACCTGGAGGTTGCAGGGGGAGTGCTAATTTTTCACCAAGACCTCGTTGATGGTAATCTCGCTAGTTTCTACGATGCGATCGTTGAATGGTTAACTAATGGTGAAAGCCAGTCTCATGCAATCAGCTAGAAATCAATCACTACTGATTAGAGAAATCTTCGATCGACCCTTTCCTTTAGCGATCGACTCAATCAATTTGTGCCTGCATTGCTTCCAGTTGCTCTACGGAATATTCTGTAATCCGCGCGATCGTTCGTTGCCATGATGTTCGATCGACCGTTGACTTTAGCGATCGGCTGCATTAATCTGAGCCTGCATGGATTCCAATTGTTCTATGGAATATTTGGTAATTCGGGCGATCGTTCGTTGCAAAAATGTTCGATCGACTCTTTCCTTCAGCGATCGGCTGCATTAATCTGAGCCTGCATGGATTCCAATTGTTCTATGGAATATTCGGTAATTCGGGCGATCGTCTCTAGGGCTAAGCCTTCCTGCAACATCTTCATCGCCAGGATCCGCCGTTCCTCTTCTTTCCCCTCCGCCTTGAGTTCCGATTCCCACTCTTGATAAATCACCGATTCCCGCATCACTTCCCTCCTGAGAATTCGTTGAATCACCGTCTTCTCCAATGATAACCCAGCCATCACGGCACTGCTTACGGTCAAATTGCTCCGCTCCGTCCGATCGTCGATCTCATCCAACCGCCTTGCTACTTCCCGTAAGATTGCTTCTCGATCGTTCGTTTGGGTCAATACCGCATAGGGCAATAATCCAGGCCGTTGTAGAAAGGGTTCCGGTGGTTGCTCCCACAGCCGCACAACTTGGAACTGATGGCGGAACTGATTACCTGCAAATTGTGTCACGTAAACCCAGTCTGAGGTCGTTTCCCGTAGATAAATCACCACTTGCACTAAGGTTCGATCGGGATATTTTCGATAAATCCGCAGCGCATAATCTGCCATGCGAAAGGGTAAATCTCGATCGGGGTTGGTTTGAAATTCACAATGGACAATCACCTGTTGCGATTTCAATAAAATCACCGAATCCGCTCGAATCGGTTCGATCGACAGTTCGGTCGGTTGCAGTTCAGTTAACGCGATCGGTTCTCCCAACAACCAGGCTGCAAAATCCTGGGAATATTGCTGGATCAGGAATTTAGAAAGATTATCAAACATAGTGCAATTTTACTATGCTTAGCAAGACTGAGATTACGCCAATGATTGGGATCGGGATGATTTCTATCGGTTTTCGTTGAGTGCGGCCAGTCCGATCGGGCTGTGGTTGCATGATTTGACGGGGAATGGGGAGTTGCAGTTGCTCGACAGT
>NZ_JBLZFX010000203.1:0-2909 GCF_050753345.1 Alkalinema pantanalense CENA528
AGATTCAGCATGAGAAGGCTCTGGGCTACTGCTTCACATTATCCATTATTTCCCAACACGTCTAATGAACAAACAGGGGAACTGGTTTTTACCTTACCTTGCTTGATCCGACATGGCTTACAGCCCAGGCAGTATCGGTATCGCTTTCAGGAGGGTCAACTTGTTCTCCAGGAAGCCTTCTGGGACAATCGGAAAGCTTGTAATGAACCTCCTCAATGGACACAAATCTATCCGTAAAGACCCTACCTCTAGGATTGTGCAATCCATGATCTAGATCCCTTCCCAGCCAGAAGGCATTTCTCCATCACTCCAGCAACCATCCGCTACCATCAAGATGCAACCACCCCACCCGTGGGCACCCTAAACTGCAAGTCCTCTACCCAGTCAGGCCATGGCGATGCGTGCGCTTTCATCTCCCCGACAACTCCTCGATCGGCTGCAACAGCAAATCCCCCAACGCCAACCCGATCCCCCTGAAGAATCCATCCTCCTCCGCATCCTCGCCCAAAGCCTCGTCCTCATCGGCATCCTCGCCACCGACATCGCCGCCGAAACCCATATGTGGGTCTGGGCCATCCCCGCCAGCATCGCCGGATCCCTCTGGAGCTGGCACCGCCGCAAAACCCGCAACATCCCCACCAAATTCCTCCTCGCGATCGGCATGTTGATCGCCCTCGTCGCCTTCTTCTACAACATGGTCGTAGGCCGCGAACTCAACGACACCCGCCTCGTCCTCGCCGAACTCCTCGTCCAAATCCAAGTCCTCCACAGCTTCGACATCCCCCGCCGCAAAGACCTTGGCTACTCCATGGTCATCGGCCTCATCCTCCTCGGCGTCGCCAGCACCCTCAGCCAAACCATGGCCTTCGGCGGCATGTTACTGCTATTCCTCGCCATCGGCCTGCCCGTCCTCGTCATGGACTACCGATCGCGCCTCGGCTTCCGCCACTGGTTCCAACCCAGCCCCACCGCCAAAAAACGCCCCTGGAACCTCGGCAACCTCCCCGCCATTTTTGCCCTCACCCTCGCGATCGGCCTCACCCTCTTCGCCCTTATGCCCCGCCTACCGGGCTACCAATTCCGCACCTTCCCCATGAGTGCCCCCGTCGAAGTCCAGCCCAACTTTGATAATCGTCAAGTCATCAATCCCGGCTACGTGCGCGACGGCCAACAAAACGGGCGTACCGGACGCCGAGGCAGCGCCCCCACCGAAGGCGCAGGCAAAATGGACGAAGAATTCTACTACGGCTTCGGCGAACGCATTAACCAAAACCTACGCGGCCAACTCAAACCCAAAGTCGTCATGCGCGTGCGCTCCCAAGCCCCCGGCTTCTGGCGCGTCCAATCCTTCGATCGCTACACTGGCCAAGGCTGGCAAATCTCCCGCAACGACGCCGCCAAAACCATCCAGCGCAGCCCCTGGGCCTACCAGTTCTACCTCGATCGCCTCGTCACCCTCAACAAAACCAAAGAAGTCGTCCAAACCTACACCATCACCGCCGACCTGCCCAACGTCATCCCCGCCATGGCGCAACCCAAGGAACTCTTCTTCCCCACCCAACAAGTGGTGCGCATGCCCGACGGCAGCCTGCGATCGCCCGTCTCCCTGATCGACGGCATGACCTACACTGTCATCTCCGAAGTCCCCTACCGCAACCGCAAAGTCCTGCAATCCGCCGCCAGCAAAATCCCCCTCGCCCCCGGCAACACCAACGACAACCTGCAAATCCCCTCCGCGATCGCCACCAAAGTCCGCCAAGAAACCGAACGCCTCCTGGCCACTGCCCCCTCTCCCATCACCTCTGACTACGAAAAAGCCCTCTACCTCGCCCAAGCCCTCAAACAACGCTACACCGTCCAACAAGATCTGCCCCCCTTCGCCAAAGACGAAGATCTGGTCGAAGCCTTCCTGTTCAAATACAAAGGCGGCTACCGCGATCACTTTTCGACGGTCTTAACGATGATGTTGCGATCGATCGGTCTATATGCACGGTTAACCACAGGCTTCCTCCCCGGCGAATTCAACCCCTTCACCGGACTCTACATCGTCCGCAACACCGACGCCTTCGCCCTCACCGAAGTCTACTTCCACAAATACGGCTGGTTCACCTTCGACCCCATCCCCCAACACCCCCTGATTCCCCCCGCCGTCGAAGAAGACCAAACCTTTACCGTCCTGCAACAGTTCTGGAACTGGGTCGCGGGTTGGATTCCCTCCCCCGTCTCCGGCTTCTTCAACCGTCTCTTTGGCCCCCTCTTCGCTTGGCTCTCCGGCATCCTGGCTAACTTCATTCGCCTCTTTACCCAGGGCTTCATCGGTTGGATGATTGCCGCCATCATCCTCACCACCCTCAGCTTTTTCGGTTGGTTGGGTTGGCAGGGCTGGCGCAAATGGCGCTACGCCCAACGCCTGAAACGCCTGCCCCCCATGGAACAGCTTTATCAGCAACTCCTCGACTGGCTTACCGATCAAGGCTGGCCCAAACACCCCGCCCAAACGCCCCTGGAATACGCCCAGCAAGCCATCCAACCCGCCCAACAAGCCCAACGCCTACCCCAATCCCCCCTCATCCAGCAAATCCTACAAGCCTACGTCGCTTGGCGCTATGGCGGAAAAGCGATCGCGGTGGAACCTCTAGACCAACAATTCCGCGACCTCCAACGGCAACTATGGAAGCAGCAATGGCAACAGAAAAGCCGATCGATCCTACGGAATGGTTTCCTAAAGCCGGAAAAAAGCCGAAAAAATCGCCGCGATCCCAAATAGACAAGCGAAGATAGGAGTAAATTCGTCGATCGCGCCATGGGTGATCCCCCCTTGTATCTTAAGAGTAGTGGTAGACCGATCCCCCCTGGATTGAGAAAATCGCGGGCTAGCCAGGGTCGCCACTACTTTGCACTAGGGCCAA
>NZ_JBLZFX010000204.1:0-2635 GCF_050753345.1 Alkalinema pantanalense CENA528
GAGGGGGCTGGCTGTAGGGGGCTGGCTTGGGTGGGCAGGACGTCTGTATAGGCTAGGAGGGTTAGCGCTGCCAAAAGGGCACGGCCTCGCGGGGATCTCCGATCGGACTTAACCCCTTTAACAATTTCTAGAAATAGCAATTTCGATCTATCCACCATGATTGCCTGCCTCACACCATCTCTACATGAATGACTTCGGTCTGCACCTGAATCAGCGCGGGGTTCCTCTGCGCTCGACACATTTTTTACTCAATTTTGCCTGTTATCTTCTCGATCGCACTATCTTTTAGCAACTTGCTTAGACTTTAACAACTTAAATTTGACAACTTGATTAGCAGTTTTTGTCAGCCATCTTGTGCGTCCCTTGGCTTCAAGGTGCGGCTTAAAGATGTTTTTCGATCGTTTCTTTAACCTCGGTTAACCTCCCTTAACCTCTGTTGACCTCTGCACGGATCACTGACTCGAATGATCGATACGGTTTTTATTTTAGATAGTCAGAGAATTTTCGGAGTGACGCATTACTTATCCGTACTGATCTAAGCTGATCCGTAAAAAAACGGAAGTTACTGTTAGATCCCTACTACGTTTTACCCTAAAAGCCCGGATAAATCCCCTTGACGTTGATCACAAGATCTAGATACCTACAGACTTGTTAAAACTTGACGATGTTGGTATACAACGTTCAGTGAACCTATCCACCGTCAAGAAGACTGGAACAGTTGGCTTTCAATTTCACTGATTTTTTCCACTGACTATGTACCACGGAAACTCAGATTCATCCGCCTCTTCCCTACTAAACTCCTATCCCATGGACAATCAGGGGCATCCCCGCAACGGTTCGCGACCCTATGGGAGGCAATCCAACAGGCAATCCAACAGTGGGCAACCCAAGGATTGGCAACTTTATTTAAATGGGTTCAAACAGTTAAACGGGTTTAAACAGTGCAAATGCATTGTCCTAGTTAGTCTTTTGCTGATGACGATCGGCTGCTCAGAGAATAAGCCCCTCAAGCCAGAACTATCGTTGCAAGTTTCAGGGGGCGGGGATGGTACCTATACTGTTCAAGGCCAAACCAATTTGCCAAACCCTAAGGTTGGGGGGCAGGAAAAACCGTTGAGGGTAACGGTTCAAGCGATTCGTCGGCTTCGGCCTCGTAGCGATGCCCGTCGCCTCATCAATACCCAACCTATTTATGCAGTGGTTGCTAAGCAGCAGGTGGAGGTGAGCAAGGGCACCTGGGAAACCAAGCTCAATCTGAACCAACCCAGTGGGAAGGGGTTGCCGCAGGAAGTGTGGCAGTTAAATCAAACCCAACTCCCCTTAGAGTTTGAACCCGAACAAACGGTGTTATTTTTGGCGACGACAGCTCCCCTCGATCGCAGTTTGAAATTAGATACAAAGTTGGGCTCCGGCGACAATGGGAATTCTTTGCTACAGGTGGGCTCGGATGGTAATGTCTATCTGCAAGCGGAAAAAACGATGACGATCGCGCCTCCGCCCTTGCAAAAAGAGACGATCGCGACCCAGCCTAAAGTGGTGAAAGTGGTCGCGCAATCCCTCCGGGAAGCCGCCAAGGACAAACAGGACTCCTCGCCTCTACCTTCTAGGGCGTTTTTGAAATAGCTTGTCTGGATGTGCGATCGTAGTCCGTTGGCTTTCGGTCATCGCATCCGTTGTTATCCTTTCAAATTTCTGTTATCCTTTCAAATTTCAGGCCAATCTGGATGATTTTTCTCCAAGATTGATAGTTGCAACCAAGATTGTTAGGACAATCATCTTTTTGCTTGCAAATCGCCTGCCCCCCTAAATCTCCCGATCTTCTGTGGAGAGGCTACGCCCAGAAAAAGGCGAGATTTACAAGAATTTTGCAAGAATTTGGCTAAATTCCTTTTTTCTATTGCCAGCGTTGCGTAGCGCGGATGCGAAGGGAAATCGAATCTGTCGCATCCATGAATGAATCCCCGATTGCCGTCCCAAGCTAATGGGCTATGGCTATCCAAGTCTTGCGCGAGTCTTGCGCGAGATTTTTTGCTGCTCTCCCAGGCCGATCGTTACAGCAACGATACGCTCCTAGGCTCAACAGCTATGACTTTCCCCATGGAAACAACGGCAACTTGCCCGTTTGCCTACTGAAGTTTGCCTACTGAAGTCTTTCTAACGAGGCCGATCGAACTCGATCGAAGCCAAATAATCCGATAGCAATTGTCAGATCAGAAGATCAGAATTCGGACCGCTCCAAATTTGAATAGCTCAGTGAACTTGTAGACTTACTATTCTTGTTGCAGTCGCTATGAATTTAATATTTCTCAATCAAGCCAGATAGTAATATCGCAATCAAATTGTTAATACGATCGCCAGACATCTAATTGAATTCTATTACGATTATGGATGATATCATTCGTGATTTTGGGATGAATTAAATGAAATCATTGACATGAAAATTACAAGGATATTTCTGGCTAGAATAAAACCGAAAAATGATGAGTGATCTAGTGCTAAATCATTGGTGATCTCAAGCCAGGGTAAGCGCATCTCAAACGCTATTGACAACTAGGGGTGGAGTCTTTACCCGAGTCGGGCAACGCAGCGGCTAAGACTTGGAGCATAAACGTGTCATCCATTGCGGCTCGCTTCG
>NZ_JBLZFX010000205.1:0-2619 GCF_050753345.1 Alkalinema pantanalense CENA528
CTCACAGTCTATGCAAATCGTCTGTATACAGAGCTACTCTTTAAGATGCGCTTACCCTGGCTTTCCCTTCATTTGAATTAGGTTCATTTGATTATTTAGATTATGCTCAACAAGAACTAATTCATAGCTCTGAAATGAGTAAAATTAACTGCGTTAGCCACCTCAAGCGTGCGATGGAGTGCGAGATAGATATATTTCTAAGCGTGCTTAACTTGGAGAACCAAGTTAAACCCTTCAACTTTCCAACAAAGATTAGTTGGATAGAGTCGATGGGTATATTCAACTCGCGTTCTCTGAGTAAACTAAATCGAATTAGAAATAAAGTAGAGCATGAATACTCGGTTCCGAATATTGATGATCTAGAAATTTACTTTGAGCTTGTGAATGGTTTTGTTCACACTATTGAAAGTTGTATTTTCATGCTATCTATCTATGGTGGAGAAATGAAATGGCTACCATATGATATATCAACGTGTAATATTGTTTTGAACGTGGGCTACTCATTTTTGAACCCATCAATTGATTATGATTTCATGTTTGATTATGATGGCAAAGGAATAGTTCTAGTTCTAATCAAGTTTGTGTTTGTTAGGTTTCGCCGTTCCACGGCCATTGCAGGAAGAAGCAATCAGGAAGTTGCGTAACCAGTTATCGTGATAGCGAAAGCCATTGAGGTCTTCAAAGGGAGACATCGAATGCGGCTCCATCGCCTGAACTTTGCGGCTGTAGGGATGGAAGTTCCACAGCAACGCCATCGCTCGTAATCCTTGCCTTGCAGCTTCTAGTGTGCCATGAAAATATTGCATGGCATACAAAATACGGTCTTGATAATTCATCAAACGATCCACTTGATTGCTGGTGCGATAGGCATCTGGCAGATCAAAGGTGACCTTTAGTTGAGGGGCTTTGTTAGGCAAGTTCATCAGTTTCTGTCTGGCTTTATCGGGCAAGTGGTGTTCCGGGCGCTTTGCCCATTCCACCAAGTGACGCAAGCGTTGAGCAAATTGCCGACGAGTGTCACTGGTATAGAGATGCCAGAGTTTGTCGGTGACCATTTGGAACACTCCGGAAGTACGACGGCACAGTTGTTGTACACCCAGCACGATATGCAGAAAACACAGCACGATAGTCGTGCCTGGAAATAGGAGGTTCCAAGCCTGTTGAGTCGCCTCCCAGCCATCGGTGTTGACACTCTCAGGGCAATACTCTGGGCTGCTCTGATGGGCTTCGAGTTGAAACTCTCCGTAGGCTTGCTCCAATGCTTCTGCGTCCGCCCGTTGAGCCAAACCCACGCCTAAAAAACACCCCACTGCGGCGGTCACTGCAATATACACCCGGTCTCCACACCACCAGCTATGCTTTTCATCGGCCACCAGGTGAGGGGGGGATGGCGTCGGGGTCTTTCACGGTACTCCCGACAATCGATGCGCGTCCTAAGGCTTGGGTGGCATGATACCAGTACATTGCCGAGTGTCCCAAGACATGAGCGATCCCCTCGTAGGGAACCCCATAGCGCCTCAAATACAACCCTTTTTCCACCTCTGCGGTTGCCCCAATCATGTAGGGCATCACGGTATCGGGTCGCAGTTGATAGGCTTCGCCATTAAATTTCAGCCGAATTCGACGGGTCTTTAGATGTAACTTGCCCGATTCCACAAATCCATGAAAGCAATACCCCTGCTCGATGCCCTGGGGAAAGATTTCGGGATGGGTATCAATCATTTGGTCGAGGTAAGCCCGGAAGGCTTTGGTATCGTCCACCAACTCGTCGTAATCAGTACCTTCAGTCAATGGCAGACAAATAGTTTTGTCACCCGCAATGCCCCGTTTCTTGCGCTCTGTCATAGAGGCTATCCTCCACAGTGCTTACCTTTAGCATAGGAGTTTTCTCTGGCGAGGAGGCATCTCGTCACAAAACACAAACTTATTGAGAATCAGAAATCTTCTCTTCTGGAATGAGTCGATCTTCATGGCTGGTGAGATAATCCTGCAAACTCTCAAATCCGGTTTCCACTAAACACCCCAACACCTCCGTCACAAAGTCCGGCGCACCTGCTATAACCATGTAGTTAAGTTGAGTCAAGAAAATCAGCCAATCAGGTTTTCCTGCAAAAAGTACACATAAAGAACCTGGTACAAGCTTGAGAATACACTCTTGGACTCCGGCTAAAGTTGCAGGAATGGCAAAACCAGGAGGTTCGTTTTTAAATACTTCCCAGTAGAGCGCTTTGAATTCGGAATAGCCACGACGAGCCAACGCTTGAGTAAATCGCTCTTTATAGTCTTCACCTCCCCTAAAATCATTGAATGGTAGGGAAGCCACCCATCCTCGCTGTTTGACAAAGAGAAGCTTGTCGCTATATATGCCAAGCATGACTCGACTAATCTGCTCGTGATACTCAATTAGGGTCTCAGTATCGGTAATGGGCTGCATCCATTGGTAGTTGATCATACTCTCACGCAGGGACTACTGGAATGATAATGTTTACTTGTCGCTGGTTGAGGTCATTCCAATTGAGCAGGTCACTGACGGATTTGCTCCATTGGCCGTTGTTGCCTTTCCAGTCTTGGGGCGCTTGGTTGTCGAGTTGGTAGATGATGTTGGCTAAACCCACCCCT
>NZ_JBLZFX010000206.1:0-2590 GCF_050753345.1 Alkalinema pantanalense CENA528
GATTCTAGCTGGCCCGGGGGGCGGGGCGGACCCGTCCTTTCGGACAGGGGGCGACCGCGCGCCTCAGGACGACACGACCGCCACGCTGACTGCGGCCAGCACGGAGCCCACCACAAGCGTTCAGTCCAACGGCGACCCCAGCCGCATGGAACTGAATCTCCAAGGCGTCCGCCAGGTAGGCCTCGGCACTCATGCGGCCCCGACCGGGCAGCCGGGAGCGGATCAGCCGTAGCACCCGCAATGGCGGGCACACGGGTGAGGTGACCGGGAGATGCGCGCCCACATCGTAGTTGTGCAGGCGCGCGGTCATCTCGACGCCATCCGCGAGCGGGTTGCCCTCCGGAAGCAGAAGCCACCCCGATCCTGGCGTCCCGAAGCGCGGCGACCGCGCGCGTAGACCTGGAGCTTCGGCATCCGCGACACCCCCTGTTCGCGCTGCTGCCGACAGCGTCAAGGACGCTCACCCAGCGGGCGCTGCGCCTCCAGCTCGAGCAGGGCGCGAGACGCCGCGCCTTGACCGGTCGAATGCTGGCAAGGTCGACGTCGGGGCCCGGCTCTGCTTGAATCCCGGGGCCCCTTTGTCTGGCCAGCGACGGCTTCGCCGAAGCGCGACGCAGCCCCCTCCCTACCAACGGAGCCATCGCATGCCCTCGCCCCTCGGCCTCGCCCTCGGACTGCTGTCCAGCATCGCCCTTCCGGGCGGGCCCAGCTACGTGGCGACGCCCGCCGAAGGCACCTGCTGCCTGGTGATCGCGCATGCGGCGGGATCGATCAGCGGCAACGTACTCACCAACAGCCGCGAAGCACTCGAGGCCAATTACGCCATCGGCACGCGCTGGTTCGAGATCGACCTGCTGGCCACCAGCGACGGCGTGCTTGTGGCCGCGCACGACTGGACCAACTGGCGGCGCTTCGTCGGCGACGAGGGCGACCAGGCGCCTGCGCTGGAGGAGTTCCGTGCGCGCCGGATCGTTGCCCGGGCCTCCGCGCATGGCGTCCCCGGCGACTACGCGCCGATGACGTTCGACGACCTCGAGGCCTTCCTTGCGAGGCATCCCGATGCGGTGGTCGTCACCGACACCAAGGGCCCGCTCGCGGACGTCGAGGCGGCGGTGGCCGCCAGCCCGAGGCGCGAGCAGTTCGTCCTGCAGGCCTATTCGGTCGCCGAGGTGGCCGGGCTGGCGGAGCGGGGCTTCGGGGGCCGCATCATCCTGACCCTGTACAAGCTGCCGGTGGCCTACGACGACGCCCTCGTCGAGCCCTTCCTCGCCGAGGTCGCGCCGGTGCGCCACGCGCTCGCGGGATTCACGGTGCCGCTGTCGTTCGCGGCCCGCGGCGACAACATCCGCCGCCTCTCCGGCGACGACGGCACGCGGGTCTACGTCCACGGCCAGCCCAACGAGATCAATGCCCGCGAGGTCCAGGCGGCCATGGCCGCGCGCGGCGCGAGCGGGTTCTACCTCGACTGAGCCTCAGTAGCGCGGCGCGCGGTGCCAGCGCAGCGCGGTCGCGATGATGGTCTCGAGGTCGGCGTGCGCCGGCGCCCAGCCCAGCACCTCGCGCGCGCGGCGGCTGTCGGCGACCAGCACCGGCGGATCACCGGGGCGGCGCGGGGCGCGCTCGAACGCGATCGGCCGGCCCAGGAGGCGCTCCGCCGCGCCGATCACCTGCAGCACGCTGTAGCCCTCGCCGTTGCCGAGGTTGAAGCAGCGCGCCGGCTCGCCCGCGTCCATCGCGCGCAGCGCCAGCAGGTGCGCCTCGACCAGGTCGAGCACGTGCACGTAGTCGCGGACGCAGGAACCATCCGGCGTGGGGTAGTCGTCGCCGAACACCTTCAGTCCGCCCTGCTGGCCGAGCGCCGCGCGCAGGACGTTCGGCACCAGGTGGGTCTCGGGGGTGTGGCTCTCGCCCAGGCGGCCGTCGAGGCTGGCGCCGGCGGCGTTGAAGTAGCGCAGCGAGATCGAGCGGAAGCCCTCGGCCTCGCCGAGCTGGGCCAGCACGTCCTCTACCGCGCGCTTGCTGGCGCCATAGGGATTGATCGGTTCGCGCGGATGCGACTCGTCGATGCGCGGCGCGCGGGGCTCTCCGAACACCGCGGCGGTCGAGGAAAACACCAGCCGGCCCACGTCCGCGCGGCGCAGCGCGTCGAGCAGCACGAGCGTACCGCCGAGGTTGTTGTCCCAGTACTGCAGGGGCTTGAGGATCGACTCGCCGACCAGCGAGCTCGCGCAGAAATGCATCGCCGCGTCGAAGCGCTCCCCGCCCAGCAGCCGATCGAGCGCGTCGCGGTCGCGGATGTCGCCGCGCACCAGCCGCAGGCCCTCCACCGCGGCCGCATGGCCGGTGGAGAGGTTGTCGTACACGACGACGTCGTAGCCGGCCTCGTCGAGGCGCCTCGCCATGTGCGAACCGATGTAGCCCGCGCCGCCGCAGACCAGGATCTTCCCACCGCTCATTGCCGCACCTCGAGTGTTCCGATGACCACGGGATCGCCGGCCTCGCCGGCCAGCGTCACGTCCATGTTCCGCCCCGCCCGGAGCCGATCGCCGGGGACGGGCGCCACCAGCAGCCCCCCGGCGCCCGCCTGGGT
>NZ_JBLZFX010000207.1:0-2363 GCF_050753345.1 Alkalinema pantanalense CENA528
CATGATGGTTCGACTGGTTGTGTGGTAACTTCTAGCCTAAACCAGACTCCAACGCCCGTCCCGCTTTCGTTTTATTCCTCAATACTTTTGTCAGTCAAGCAGGTTGTCCACCTCTGTCCTGGCAGTTGCCTTTGTGGGCAGTTGGTTGAGCATCTGCCGAGTCTGCTCAAGCATCACCCAACTAATCGCTTGGCGCTGGCTTTGGGGGGTGGCCTTGCGCTTTGCCAAGGTTGCCGGAGTTTGTTGCACCGATAGGCTGTAGCCTCGATGTGCTTCGACATCAATCACCGCTATCACCGAAATCTCTAGACCCTTCTGACTGCGGCTCTGACTCCCGTTGTAAAACCAATCCAACCCATAGGTCGCTTTGCCACTCTTGGGGATAAATGAGCAGTCCATCCCACCAATGCAGGTCGCACCACTGGGGATTGCCATCTCAATCAGCTGAGCATTCAAGCCCATGAAGCAAAACTCCTGGTGGTACTGGCGGCGGTAGGTTCTCTCGGACAACTCACTGTAGCGACTCAGATTCGTGAAGTTGACTTTGCCACACACCAGCAGAATGGTTGGAAACAACGTCAGTAAAAACCTCTGTTGCGGTTTGTCAAAGACCCCATTTTGGCAAATAGGGCTTGTAGAATGGTCTTCATGGCTACCTCTTGGGTGTTTGACGTAATATCTGCACCTTACAAACAGAGGTGGCTTTTTGTCTAGAACCCTGATTTTTCTCTCTAAAAACTGTCCGAACTATTGTTACAGAGACCTCTCTAAGTCAAGAAGAACCGTTATTTGTCGAAGAGATCACTGCAATCAAGGCATTTCATCTTGTGCAGCGAGTTCTGATTATCAGTTTGGGAGCGATCGTCGGCAGTGTGGCAATGGCTTGCCTGGTGTTTTGCCTGGGAACGATTCTGTTTGCCCTAATTGCACCACCTCAGTCGAGTATGGCTCCAGCGCAGGAAAATCAATCAAACATCAACCCTTCCTGAATATTAGGACATCACCTCAAATGACCAGCTTCACGTCCAATCCCTTCAATAACTTGGTGAAGAAGTTGCAAGTCCAGTGCTCAAATCTGTTCGATAAAGATCCAGTTGAGCTTGTGTTTACCACTATGTTTATCTTCATATTGACTTGTATTGGTTCAATGCTGATAATTTGTTTCTTCTTTGAAATGGAGAAGAGAGAAATGAATCAGCAATCTTTACCTCAAACGGAAGTTCAATCACCGTCTGAACTGCCTGTATCAAGGACATCTAGGCAGGTAGACAAGCATTCGCCCTAGCCGTATTGACTGTTCTAAAGGAATTCAGTGGAAATGTCATGGATTTTAATCAGCAGAGCTATGTCATTGCGACCTACCCCAGCTATGAAACGGCTATTTTGACCTTTAATCGGTTGATTCTAGCTGGATTTTCACTTGCTAATATCTCGATTGTTCGTACAGCGTCGTCTCAACGTTTTTGTTGTGGAGATGTGATCCAAACCAATTAAGCAACAAGACCGTCTCCCACAATAGTTTTTACTAGTGGCGATACTTTATGGAAAGTAGGCTGGAGAATTGGCATTATCTTAGGCGGCACGATCGGAATTCTATTAGGACACAGCGTTTCATCTCTACCCGGTGTTGATGGGATCATGCTCCTGTCTAAGATTATCTTCGCTCTCGCCAGCGGCTTTGTTTGCTCTGTTTCTGGCGGAGTTATTGGAATTCTAATCATCTCACAGATTAATCAGAAGCAAGTTAGAGAGTGGAACCAGCGGCTTACTCAAGGTGATTACCTGCTTGTTATACACGGCAGCACAGATGAAGTGGCTCGTGCTAAACGCTTTCTCATCGCTTCGCTTCAGGAAAAAGTTTCTTCTGAGTATTGAACAATGTTTTACCCTACTCACTTTTCACCTGATTCTTCTTCTATTCGCATGATTCGTCGAGGCAGACACAAGATTTTCATCGGCATGGCTCCTGGTGTTGGTAAAACCTACTGGATGCTAGATGAAGCACAGCGACTCAAGCATTTGGGAAAAGATGTGGTCATTGGACTTTTAGAAACCCACGATCGTTGGGAAACAATTGCCAAAGCAGAAGGATTAGAGATTGTACCGTGTAAAGTTGTCAATCGCTGCGGACTTATCTTTCATGAAATGGATTCAGAAGCAATTTTGGCGAGACAACCTCAATTGGTTCTCATTGATGACCTAGCACATACTAACTTTCCGGGTGCTTGTCACCAGAGCCGATATCAAGATGTTGACGTATTAAGTAGCTAGGCTGAATTAAATATAAAACGTTCAACCTTATAACCTTTGGGAAAATAGCGGTTTTCTACCCCAGCGATAACGGCCATGGCTAAGTCATAGGA
>NZ_JBLZFX010000208.1:0-2355 GCF_050753345.1 Alkalinema pantanalense CENA528
TTGGCCCTAGTGCAAAGTAGTGGCGACCCTGGCTAGCCCGCGATTTTCTCAATCCAGGGGGGATCGGTCTACCACTACTCTTAAGATACAAGGGGGGATCAGATCTGCGCGATCGACCAGATGTCCGATCCCCCTAAATCCCCCTTATTAAGGGGGATTTTGAACTATTTTGACTAAATTCCCCCCTTAATAAGGGGGGCTAGGGGGGATCAGATCTGCGCGATCGACCAGATGTCCGATCGACCTAAAGGAAAACAGTACAATGGACAATATCGGAACCGCAGTTCAGCAACCTCTGGTGAACGCTATGACTGTCATCACAACACCCATGACCTTAGAGGAATACCTCAACTATGACGACGGGACAGAAACGCGCTACGAATTGGTCAATGGGGAATTAGTTGCTATGCCACCTGAAAGCCGCCTGAACATTCAAATTGCCATCTTTTTGTTAGCACAATTGATTCAGCTAGGCATTCCCGCCAACCAAATCGCCATGAAAACGCAAATTGCTGTGAGTGGCACACGCACAACCGCACGGGAACCTGATTTAATCATCCTCTCAGAAGAATCCGCGATCGCTTTAGAAGGAGCCAGACAATCCTTCATTACCCACGATATGCCCTCTCCTTTATTAGTCGTGGAAGTTGTTAGCCCCAAACAAGAAAATCGGGATTATCGCTACAAACGCACAGAATACGCAGGACGACGCATTCCTGAATACTGGATTATTGATCCGATCGCGCAAAAAGTAACCATTTTGGAGTGGGTAGAGGGTTTGTATGAAGAAAAGGTTTATGAAGGAGAACAAGCGATCGAAACTACACTATTTCCAACACTCAATCTCACAGCCCAACAACTGCTTACCGCTGGAGAAACCTCATCCTAATCTGCCCCTCCGCATGTTGGACTACTGGGTCAGGCTCCATTTAGAGCGGGGCGTGTCAAATGACTGAATCATGGTTCGTAATAGAACGAGGTTTGTACCCAATTGGGAGTGACCGCTGTATCGCCATTGTGTAGTCGCCGCAACACCTCTAGGGTAACGATGTAGGTGCATTTAATGAGTCCGGCGGGTAGCACGATCACAGGATTGTGGAGGTGATTGATGCTGATTGAGTTAGTGTTGCCACTCAGGGGAATGGCTGCATCACTCGTAGCAGGTTTGGATGCGGCATCATTCAAGTTTTGATTGTAAGCCCCATCGTTGCTGCGAACGTTGATGCTGACATTTGCAATATGGGGATGATAGGCGGTGAAAGCAACGTGGGGACTGCCAGACAGCGGTGTGCAGGCTGTACTAGAGAGGTGTTCTGCCATGGCTACTTTCATGCAGGTGACATTGTTATTCAGAACGATCGTATTGAGAGTCGTTCCACTTCCTGGCATTGGGTTGAACAAATTAGCGGCTTTATTAATCACCTCACGGATTTCAAAGCGGATGGCCTTTTGCTCGATCGCGATCCGATTCGCTGCGGGTACGGGCACACCAGGATTGCCGAGCACTGAAGGTACATTGGGTTGCGTTGTCAGAGCAGCGGTGTTAATCGCCATCAAGGCATCTCCATCGACCCAAACGAAGTCTGGAATATCCGCTGGAGAAAGTAGCGGATCGGCGGCAAAGGTGCGGGTAATGGAGGTGTTGATATCCAGCCAGCCCTCACTATCGAGATCCACTTGCTCAGCATAGATATCAACGATCCGGTAGGGAGCGTAGCGTACCATTTGACCAATCTGGGTTTTCGCGAACAGGGGAACATTCGCGCCCACTCCGACGATGCGGGAAAAATCCGTATCTGCGGGCGGCGCTGCCCCGTTGGGCGTCGTGACATCACTGACCAAGAAGCGATACTCGACGGCATTGCCAGAACTGCTCAATCGAGGGGCGCTTCCCAGCAGTCGAATGGTGCCGTGGAAGGCGTATTTGGCTGTGCCTGCATAGCCATTGGCATCAAAGTCGTTGAGCAAACTGGCATCTGGAATGGTGAACTGCGTTCCCACCTTTGTCCATACACTGGGAATGCTGGGATCCTGCGGAACGGGAACCTCTACGCAAAGATTGACGCAGAAGCAGGGCCCTCGATCGCCCCGGCCTGCGGCCCGTCCTCGCATCGGGGGTTCGTCGAGCAAAACATTGCCCTCGGCATCCTCAACCTTGAAATACACATCCGGCCCCCCAAACAATTCCACATCAATCCAGGTGCCTTGCCGGAAGTTAGCCCCTGGATAGTCAATGCGGAACACCCCCATAGCATTCGTGACGCCTGTGCCTAAGAAGTCAGGCTGAATAATAGACGTGTTGGGAAATAATGGATAATGTGAAGCAGTAGCCCAGAGCCTTCTCATGCTGAATCT
>NZ_JBLZFX010000209.1:0-2314 GCF_050753345.1 Alkalinema pantanalense CENA528
GTTGGGCACCAATAATCCGTTCTAGTTCAGGAATCACCTCAATCATGACTTGCCCATTGTCACCCAAGGCATTCAGAATTTGTGTTTTCCACGTTTGCAACTGCCTATCGCTTTCACTCAGTAATTGCCCCATCAAATCCCGCAAGGCTTGCACAAAAGCTGATAACGGAATGTTGCGGTTAAATTGGTCAAATTTACCCTTGATAAAGTAGCCGCTTTGTCGAGTGATGGGTTTATGGACTTCGTTGACGATCGCCGTTTTGCCAATCCCAGAAAAGCCTGCAACCAGCATCAGTTCTGAATTGCCTTGAGCCACTCGGTCAAAGGCATCCAATAACGTTTGGACTTCCGCTGCTCGACCATAGAGTTTTTCGGGAATCAAGAAGCGATCGCTCACATCCCGTTGCCCCAACTCAAAGGCTAAAATCTTCCCGGTTTCTTTCCATTGGGTCAAGCATTGCAGTAAATCGTGCTTGAGGCCGATCGCACTTTGATAGCGATCTTCGGCATTTTTCGCCATCAATTTCGCGACGATCGCCCCAACCATCTCAGGGATAGCCGAATTGACCTGATGCACAGGTGTGGGTGGCTTTGCAATGTGGCAATGCACGAGCTCTAACGGATCATCCGAGGTAAACGGTAAACGCCCACTCAACAGTTGATACAGCGTCACGCCGAAGGCATAGAAATCCGCCCGATAATCAATACCACGATTCATCCGTCCGGTTTGCTCAGGTGCCAGATAGGCAAGAGTCCCTTCTAGAACGTTGGGACTTTGGATTTCCTGGGTTTCCTTGGGCAGTAAAGAGGCGATACTAAAGTCGATCAGCTTAACCTGTTTTGACTGCGGGTGAATCAGGATATTGGCAGGTTTGATGTCTTTATGCACCACCTGATGCTGGATTAGATCCTGAAGGATATCGGTGATTTGAAGCGCGATCGTCAACACGTCCACTAATTTCAGTGGCTGCTGTTGAATATACTGACCCAAGGAAATCCCACCCCAATCCTCCATCACCAAAGCATAGCTACTTCCTAGGGATTCCAGACTCAAAGGTGGAACGATACCCGAACTGGGGAGATTTTTGGCAATAGTATATTGGTTCCGAAACTGCACCAACTCGCCAAAGCTGGGATACTCATTCCGCAGCACCTTGATCACTACTTGACGCTGAGTAGCCTGATGCACCGCTTGATAAACTACTGTCCGTGTTCCTAGATACAGTGGTTCAACGATGTCATAGCCCGTAATTTGTGGTAAGGAGCCAGGGATCTTGCTTACTTCAATGCTCATAGCTCTGGATTGGCTGAGGAAAAGGATGCGATCGTAACTGCCTCTAGAATTCCCTTAGCGTTGGGTAGCCTAACTTTGAGTTCTGACTGCGCCAACGATCGTCTCAGTAATACAAAGTTCTTGGTCAACGACGGCGACAGAACGCTTTTTTATATCACCACCAAGCTCTTAATATCATCCGCTGCACCAGAGCCTATGTTGTGCTGCCGTAGTTTCTTCACGGTTTTCAATGACTGCACCTATAGATTTTAAAGTTGCAAGCGATCGTCTCAGTTGGATTCTTCAAGAAGAGATGGAAAGTCACGACGACCACTTACAACTCACAGAATTTCGATAACATCGTCTAGAACTCTGTAACAATTGACATCAGTGTTCGAGGCAATGTAAAAGGTTGTCAATGCCGCGATTGACTTTTTGATTCGGGAGAAATTATTTTCGATTATTTTACTGACCAATGTTCCAACATCAGCCCATCTACATAATCAAAATCAGTATCATCAGTCACTAGTACCCAATTATGTTCTAGGCACTGAGCAGCAATCCATACATCGTTCATTGGAATTGGTCGCCCCTTACGTTTCAATGCCAATCGGGTTGTAGCATACATTGCTGCGGTTTCTCTTCCTAGTGGCTCAACGGTACAAGCCGATATAAACTCATGATAACGAGATAAGTTTTGCAACGGACGTGTCGAGTTTCCTGCGCCAAACAATAACTCTCCAACAATAACCATGGGTAGAATTACTTCTGGTAAAATCAATACCCTTTCAGTAATAGTCTTATCTCCGTTCAAAAAGCGAACCGCAGCGGAAGTATCGCGCAATCTCACCACTCATTCAAATCTACCTGCCGACAGTCTACTGTGATTGTTCGCTGTAGTTCTTCCGCTTCTGAATCACTTAAGGAGATTTCTAACAAAGAAACTACCCAGGGTAAAATGCTTTCAGTTGTTCCAACAAGCAAGGAAGCAGAGACTTGAAAAACGCTCCTCAATCTGAAAATCCCCTTAGTTCATCGCAA
>NZ_JBLZFX010000210.1:0-2064 GCF_050753345.1 Alkalinema pantanalense CENA528
TTTGCCAAGAAATAATATCCCCTCTTCATCCCCCCACCCTCCTACCCTTTTACTCTCCTACCCCCTACCCAATTGGGATTTTATTTATACGCTGTTCCCTAGGCGCAGGCGTCCGCTCCTAGGAGCAGTACAGGAGACCAATGACAGGTTTAGCTGGGGTTCAGGTTCCGAATCGAGGGAAATCGGGCATTCTGAGAGTACCCCCTTTGCCGTTCCTCTGCCCATGGCCAAGTCGAACTCTCGCAAATCCAGCAAAGCATCCAAGGCCGCGAAACGCAAAGCGGCTGAGGCCATGCCAGAATTATCCGATCGCCCTGTTCTAACGCTGAAGGAACAACAGGCGGCAAAACGTAAAGCGGCGAAGGCCAAGCAGGAATTAACGCAGTTTTTAACGATCGCGACGGTCTGTGCGGTCTTTGTCGGGATGCTATTGGCGATCGTGGCGGGCGTAAAGGGGGCAGTGGGGGGCATCGTGGGGACGTTGGTGCTGCTGCTCTCGTTTAAATATCCCTGGCAGGCAATCTACGGCTTTTGGATTTATTTGCCCCTAGGAGGAACAATCACCTATTCGATCGGGGGCGGCAGTAACCCCGTTTTGCAACTGGCGAAGGATATTTTCTATCTCCCGGCGTTGATTGCCACAATCCAACTCTGCCAACGGAAAAAATTGCCCTTTATTTTACCCACTGGCTTAAAAACGCCGCTCTTACTGTTGGTGGGATACTGTCTGTTAGTTCTGCTGTTTGTCAACGGTGCCCAGCAGCTTGCGCCCAAGGGCGATAAACCATTCCTGATGGGAATTTTGGGGTTGAAGGTGTTTCTGGGCTATGTCCCCCTGATTTCCTGCGCCTATTATTTTTTGAATAAGCGATCGGATTTTTATCGCCTGATGCGAATTACGACGGGGCTGATTATCCTGTGCTGTAGTTTGGCCTTTGTGCAGTACATGATGCTGAAAACGGGGCGCTGTCAGGGCACGGTGGGATCCGGTGCGGAGTTATTCAAAGCTTCCCTTGGGGCACGGTGTTTAGTGGGAGGATCGCTGCTCTATAACGAGGAGCAGGGGGTGATCCGCCTACCGGGAACCTTTGTGGCTCCTTGGCAGTGGGGCTGGTTTTTGATCTCTGCGGCCTTCTTCAGTTTTGCAACGGCCTTTAGCGATCGCAGTTTCCTCTGGCGGTTGGCGGGGATGGGGGCGATGGCGGCGACGTTGACGATGGCAGTTTTGTCGGGACAACGGATTGCGCTGGCGATCGTGCCGATCGTCTTTGCGGTGCTGCTGGTGGTGACGGGGCAGGTGGCGAACCTGAAACGATTTCTGCCGATCGGGATTACCCTGGGGATTTTTGCCGCGATCGCCATGGCGGCCTATCCGGACGTAGTCCAGGAGCGGTTGGACAGCTTTTCCAGCCGTTGGGAAGCCGCCCCTCCGACGGAATTTATTGCGTCCCAGTTTGATTTTGTGAGCGACCTGACTGGAATTTTGGGCCGGGGCTTGGGCCGAGCAACCAATTCCGCCCGCAGTTTTGGCGAAACCAAGCTGATTGAAACCTACTATCCCAAGGTACTGTTCGAGATTGGCCCGATCGGGGTGTTGCTCTTTCTGGCGGTCGTGACCACACTAACGGTAGTCACGTTCCGGGCCTACCGCCAACTCAAGGATAAAAATCTGCGGGGCATGGGGGCAGCACTGTGGGTGTTTATCCTGTTTATCAGTTACAACACCTATTACTATCCCCTAGATGTGGATCCGGTTGCAGTTTACTACTGGTTTATGGCAGGAGCCTTGCTCAAGTTGCCGGAACTGGAAAAAACCGAAGTGCCTGCCCTAGCCGAGGCCGCGACTCCACCGCCTAAAGGCAAACGTCGTCAACCGTCTAATCGATCGAAATAGGCTTTAGGGATATAGCCATAGTTCATTCAGTTAGGACAGTTACAAGTTGATTCATCCATGCTAGAGATCCGATCCCCCCTTGTATCTTAAGAGTAGTGGTAGACCGATCCCCCCTGGATTGAGAAAATCGCGGGCTAGCCAGGGTCGCCACTACTTTGCACTAGGGCCAA
>NZ_JBLZFX010000211.1:0-2021 GCF_050753345.1 Alkalinema pantanalense CENA528
CCATCGCATCGCAGACAGGATTCATTGGAGTCAACCGATGAAGATTTTGCATTCCGACGGGCAATACATCAGCATCCTCAGCCGCGAACGGCAGCGTTAACAGCTTTACAACTGAGGTGGTCTACAGGTTTGTTCATCTGGCAGACTGTAGATACCTCTGCTGGAAACAGAAATGGTGGTCGTTGAGATCGATCGGGGTGCTTTCTCCCTCATTTGTGTGATGCAAAGTTCGATCTATCTTTCAGGTTGATTCGTGGACAGTCGTTTCCCGGCAAAAAATCCAGAAAAACTTCATGATTAACCTAGCCTAACCGATCGTCGCACCTGACTAGGCAATGCTACACTATATTTCAGCAAAATCAACTCGCAGCAAGTGAACTTTGCGCTAGCCGCCTTTTCGAACTGCATGAAAACACTTCGCGTTGAATACCTGACAATCCTTAACAACCGGTTAGAGTTTTGTCGTAATGTTAGGTCTCTAAATCACCTGCTTCAGTCAGATGGACGAGTTGTTGTGTCAGACAATTCAATTCAGTTTGAAGGAACTCAGTTTTCATATGACGTCCAAACAGGAACAACTACCGAGGGCGATCAACGATATTTCCATATTGCTGTTGGTCTGCAAGACGTTGGCGATATTGAGACATTTGAGGAACTCTTAAAGTCCATTCGTACAATGTTGTTTCAAATTTCCTCTAAAGAACCGCAGGTACTTTGGAATGACATCGGTCTTCACTATGCGCGAGAATCCTATCCGGCGATTTACGAGTTGGAAAATTTAATGAGAAAACTCATCACTAAGTTCATGCTTACGTCAATTGGCTTGACTTGGACAAAAGAAACAATTCCAAAGGAAGTTCTTGAATCAATTAAAGTCAAAAAACAAGTTGCGGAAAGCAACTACCTTCATCAAGTCGACTTCATACAACTATCCAATTTTTTGTTCAAACCGTACACAACTGGCAACACGGCCAAAATTTTGGAGACGGTGGCGACATCTATGTCTCCTGAGGAATTGAATCTCGATGAGCTTCGGAAACTGATACCTAGATCCAATTGGGAACGATATTTTTCACCGCTTGTAGATTGCGAAAGTGACTATCTTCGGATCAGATGGGAACAACTTTACGACTTAAGGAATCACGTTGCACACAACCGCGCTGTTTCACGTGCAGATCGAGATCAAATCAATGAATTAGTAAACCAGATTCGACCTAAAATTGAGGCTGCGATTGGAAATTTGGGCGATATCAAACTAACCGAGATGGAACGAGAAACAGTAGCTGAAAGTGTTGCAATTGGACGCTATGCCCTCAATGGTGAGTTCATCGAACATTGGAAGCTAGTTCACGATCGTTTGCTAACGCTTGCCTATTTAGTGTCGTCCGAAAAAAATCAGGCAAAACTTGAACGACTGGGCAAGAACGTTGCCTCGGTGCTAAACATACTCAGGGAAGAAGGAGCAATTTCTAGCCAATTTAGAAAGAGTTTACGACAGAGTCACAAACTACGTAACATAATTGTTCACCATAGTGACGTGATTTTTCCAGAATCTCGCCTAAATGATGAAGTAGACATGCTTCGTATCCTTATCAACGAGCTGGAAAATAGTATTGCAAAAGTTTCTGAAGGTGGGACTCTAAAATTTGATGAAGAACAATTCAATTTAGACGACGATTCCGATAAAGAAGACCTTTCTGATGATGAACCTGACTCTGAATCCTATGAAAACGGCTAATAAAAATGTAATGAACCGAAGTCTCTAAGCCAAGCGACTTTGATATGGGCAATCAACTCCCACAACTCGGTTATTTTGACGGCGTTGTTGCATGATTAGAAAAACAGTCAGATTTGCCTTGGGGCAGTCTTGGTCTTAGGCTTCAACCTTGTAGCTGTCGGGCTTGGCGATAGCAATCATACGGTTGAGCGCAGCACATTTGATAAACAACTCCACCGCTTGATTGTCAAATTGACGGGCACTGAGCTTGCCGCCAAAAATCGCCTTGAAGCGAAACATGGTC
>NZ_JBLZFX010000212.1:0-1991 GCF_050753345.1 Alkalinema pantanalense CENA528
CGGACGAGGAGAAACGGCTGGATTCGGTGGAGTAAAGCCTGAAGACATGGGTTCAGTTCGGATAAGCAGGACAGGTTGATCATCCCTCAAAACCTCAATTCGGTCACGAGTACGGGGGGAATAAGCTGATAACTCACAGTCTGTGCAAATCGTCTGTATACAGAGCTACTCTTTAAGATGCGCTTACCCTGTTAGTCTGCTTGTCATTGTTATCCATAGAATTACCAGTTAAGGCAGCAGAAAGGATTTCAGTTTTCACTCCGATTGGTGAATTTGACATTTCAGTACAATCGTTAGAGACTTTTGCTACAGAAGGTAAGATTGACAAAGAACTTAAATTTTATACCCAGCGTCTTTCGCATGATGAAATGGCAAGCCTGCGGGAATTATTGCAAAAACGCATCAAAATTAATCATGTGCAAGTTTCACGCTTCCTCTACTCTTCTGTAGGTGAATTACTACTAAATTACTTGGGCGAACATATCCAAACTGATGCTAACTTAAACGGATTTTATGCTTTGCGATCGTCTTTAGTGTTGGCTGCAATAAATCAGGATGGTTTGAACTTAATCGATGTCCTCAAAGAGTATCCATCGCCAACAATTCGGATTAATCCTGATGTTTTGTTTAAAATTTATGGTTCACTTGAAGAGTTGTACGAAAAAACAAACCAAATCTCTGACTTTTTACAGCAATCTGAAGTTGATAATTCCTACTCTAGCTCAGAATCAGCAAGTCTACCTCAAATAAACTTGCAGCAATCCGGTAGTTTCTCAATTGAAAAACAAAAACTCTACCTTTATGACCAAGAGCGTGAACGATCGTTAACTACAGATTTGTATTTACCCATAGATCACAAGAACGCACCAGTAATGATTATTTCTCATGGTTTTGGGAGTGCAAGAGATGATTTTGCTTATCTGGCAGAACATTTGACGAGTCACGGTTTTGCAGTTGCTGTGATACAACATCCAGGAAGCGATCGCCAACAATTAGAATCCTATCTCCAGGGTACAGCTAAGGATATTCTACAAGTCAATGATTTTATTGACAGACCCCAGGATATTAGTTTTTTGATTAACCAGTTAGAACGCTTAGAGGAAATTTTACCTGATATTCAAAGC
The DNA here is from genome assembly GCF_050753345.1 of Alkalinema pantanalense CENA528. Taxonomy (NCBI): domain Bacteria; kingdom Bacillati; phylum Cyanobacteriota; class Cyanophyceae; order Leptolyngbyales; family Leptolyngbyaceae; genus Alkalinema; species Alkalinema pantanalense. The sequence continues at coordinate 1,125 of NZ_JBLZFX010000212.1, forward strand.
CGTTTCAATCTTCAACAAATTGGGGTAATTGGGCATTCTTTTGGTGGTTATACTGGGTTAGCATTGGCGGGGGCTAAACCAAATTTTGATGTATTGACAAGAGAATGTTCTGCTCAAAACTTTAATCTAAATGTTGGTAATGCTTCTCATTTACTTCAATGTCTAGCCCTCGATTTACCCGAAAAATATTGGCCAGACTTAACGGATAAGCGAGTAAAAGCGGTATTTACCATTAACCCTATTGGGGCGAGTATTTTTGGTGAAAAAGGTGTAGAAAATATCGAAATTCCTATCATGATGGTAGCAAGTAGTGATGATGCGATCGCTCCGGCTCTTTTAGAACAGGTTTGTCCTTTTTCTTGGTTAAATAGTCCCCATAAATATTTGGCTTTCATTGAAAATAGTACCCATAGTGACGCAACACAATCAACAACTCCTAGCAGGATCAATATTATCGATGAACTTGACAGTCCTGACCCAAAACTTGCCCGTAATTATTTGAAGACAATGAGTTTAGCTTTTGCCAAAACTTATATTGCTTTAGAAGGTAATTATAAAAATTACTTGCAAAATAGCTACACTCAGACTATTAGCAAATCAGCAATGCCATTGACATTAATTAATTCTTTGACAAAAAATCAACTGTCTCAGGAATTAAAAATAACTTGTCCGGCAAGTTTGTCGGATTAAGCAATAATTACTGTTTCCTTTTCAAAAATTTCTGAGGTAAATAAATCAGATGTTAGAACACTTGAGTCGAGTGCATCCCAGATTTGCAATGAGTATAAATGCTTAAGTCCATAAGTTGACTTCAGCGCTACACTTTAAACAGAATTCCTCTACTTAAGTTGCTCTATGGACGCTGAC
>NZ_JBLZFX010000213.1:0-1990 GCF_050753345.1 Alkalinema pantanalense CENA528
GTCGGCGGGCGAGGCGTGCATCCCGGCGGCCGACCCGATCGTCCGCGGGGCCGCTGATGCCGGCATCCCGCTCGACTTCCTCGCGCTGGCCTGGTCGGTGTTCGTGGAGCGCCACCGCGAGTCCGGGAAGCGCCAGGCCGACTGGCGGGCGACCTTCCGCAACGCCGTTCGCGGGAACTGGTACCGGCTGTGGTGGATGGACGGCACGGGGGCCTGCTCGCTGACCACGGTGGGCCAGCAGGCGAAGCGCGCGGGGGTGGCGGCGTGATCGTCCTCCCGCACTCCGTCGAGGCCGAGCAGACCGTGCTGGGCGCGATCCTGACCGACGCGCGCGCCCTGCCGGTGGCGCAGGCCATCCTGCGGCCGGAGGACTTCTACAGCCGCCAGCACGCCACGCTGTACCGGGTGATCGGCGACCTCGCCGCCAAGGGCCGGCCGGTGGACGGGCTGGTGCTGGGCGACCACCTCGCGGCCAACGGGCTGGACGCCGAGACCGGCGGCAGCGCCTACCTCGCCGAGCTGGCGTCGATGGCCTACTCGCTGGCCAACCTCCGGGCGCACGCCGAGATCGTCCGCGACAAGGCGCTGTTGCGCCGGATGGTCGACGCCGGCGAGAGCATCGCGCAGGCCGCCCTGAGCGCGCCGGCCGGCGAGGTGGCCTCGGTGTACGCCCAGGCCCAGCAGGCGCTCGTGGCGGCCGCTCCGCGCGCCATGGCCGCGGCCAAGACGATGCGCGACGGCCTGCGCGACATGGTGGCCGAGCTGCAGCGCCGAATGGACCATCCCGACGGCATGCCGGGCGTGTCGTGGACCATCCCGGCGCTCGACCGCCTCGCCCACCGCATGCAGCCGGGCAACCTGCACATCCTCGCGGCCCGGCCGTCGATGGGTAAGTCCGCCCTCGCCGGGCAGGTGCTGGCGCAGGCCGGACGCGCGGCGCTGTTCTCGCTCGAGATGACCGCCCAGCAGGTGGCCGAGCGCATGGTGGCCCACGTCGGCGACCTGCCGATGGGCTGGATCACCGAGCCCAACGAGGCGCCCGAGGGCTCCGCCGCGCGGATCGCTGCGGGCATGCGCCTGGTGAACGAGTCGCCAGTGCTGGTGGACGACTCCGGTGGCCTGACCGTCGAGCAGCTCTGCGCCCGCGCCCGCCAGATGCACATGGCCAGCCCGCTCACGCTGGTAGTGGTCGACCACCTCGGCCTGATCGACCGGCCGGGCAAGAACGACGCCAGCGAGCTGGGGCAGGTGACGAAGGCCCTGAAGGCGCTGGCCAAGAACCTCGGCGCCCCGGTGCTGCTGCTGGCCCAGCTCAACCGCGGCGTGGAGTCGCGCACCGACAAGCGCCCGACGCTGGCCGACCTGCGCGACTCCGGCCGGATAGAGGAGGACGCCGACACGGTGGTGATGCTCTACCGCCACGGCTACCAGGGCGAGCAGACCGAGGACGCCGGGCTCACCGAGCTGCTGGTCCGCAAGGCGCGCCAGGCGCGCACCGGCACGGCCTACGCCGAGGCCGACCTCGAGCGCATGCGCTTCCACCCGACCGACCGCCGGCCGAGTGTCGGCATCACCAACCACGCGCCGGCCAAGGGCTTCGGCGGGCGCCAGCATCAGGGGAGCTACCAGTGACCACCGATGGATGGACCCGCGTCAGCCGCCACGAGGTGCGCTCGCCCTGCGGCCGCTACCGCATCACCAGCGCCTTCGAGCGCCTGGACGGAAGCCGCACGCTCTACACCGCCACCCACGGCGTCCGCGAGCACATCGGCTCGATCAGCACCGACACCGACGACGCCGGCGGGCGCGCCGCGGCTGTGGAGGTGCTCAAGGCCGACTGCGCCGCCCACGCCGCCCGCGTGGCCGCCGAAGCCCTCGCCGCCGAGGCCGAGGCCATCGAGCGCGTGCGGAGGGAGCGGGCATGATCCAGTTTGACCTGTTCGAGCAGCCGGGCGCGTGGGTGCTGCCGCAGAAGGGCACGGCCCTGCCG
>NZ_JBLZFX010000214.1:0-1951 GCF_050753345.1 Alkalinema pantanalense CENA528
TTGGCCCTAGTGCAAAGTAGTGGCGACCCTGGCTAGCCCGCGATTTTCTCAATCCAGGGGGGATCGGTCTACCACTACTCTTAAGATACAAGGGGGGATCAAATCTATAGCATTGATCGATCAATTTGGTATTAGATCGTGATAGTAAATACGCAATCAAATGAAAACACATTCATCTTGCAGAGATAGCTATTTGGATTCTTGATACAGAGCATAAACGTCTCGAATCAAGCTGGTGGATGCTCTCTGAAACGCAGAAGCCGCCGTAAATTCACAACAGATTCTCGATTGGTTTGTAATAAAGTAACGGTTGCCCGACCAATTGCTGTAATTGGTAATATTTCTAAGGTGTCGTCACTCCAGAGAAAATGCTCATCCCACGCCATCGTTCGCGGATGGAACAGCGGGACGATTTGCCCTGATGCGGGATCGATCGCGCTCACTTTGTTAGACTTATGATTGTTGCACTGACCACAGGCCAAAGCTAAATTTTCTAAGCTATCGTCACCACCTCGACTAATGGGAATGATATGTTCGATCTCAAAGCTACTGGGTGAGAATTTGCGTTGCGATCGACAATATTCACAGCAACCTCCTGCTCGCTCACTGACCTGTTGTTTAATTTGTTGAGGAATTTTGGCTCTTGCCATGTTTAAGTTTTGAGCAGTTGATGTATCTACGTTGGTTTCTGTGAGATTGACCTCTCTACCGAATTTCAGGTGTTTGAATGCCTAAATCCGTCATGAGCTGCAACAGCGGTATTTGGCGTAGCTCTGCTAACTTCACTAACGCCTCCAGACGTTTTACCCCAAAGACTTCCAGCCGATCGCCAATTTCCAACAGTTCCGCATATTCTGTTTCAGTTAAGGTTTCATTGTCTCGTTTGTCAGCCAAAAGCTCGTAGAGATCGGTGAGTTCTGTTGGAATGCTGCGATTGATTTCTCGCAATAATGTCGATTCTTCTGGCGTGGCAACAGGTGCGCGGCGGCGGGCACGCACAAAAAGAGCACGATCGACTAGGCTTTCGAGGTCAGGTTCACTTAAGTTATCTACAGCCTTGAGCAGTTCATCAACACTCATAGCAGCCTGGGTAGGGTTGTGGATAGCTCCATTTTAGCCCGATCGCAGGTCAAGATTTTCCATAGGGTCGATCGTTCTAGAATGAGACTGGATTGCTGGGTTGTGATTCAGGGAAAGGCAGATGCAGTACGGAAGGTCGATCGTGGTGGCGGGATTGGTGCTGGGGGGGTGGCTCCGGGGTGGAGGCGGTAAACCTGCGCAAACCATAAGTAGATCGCTTACAATCAGGGTATTATTTCCGATCAGGAGATGCTAATGACGGATGATCAAAGCTTACATCAGCAATTAGCAAGTGCGATCGTGGAGCTTCCGCAGGAGGCATTGGTAGAGGTGCTTTCGTTTGTGGAGTATCAGCGCTATAAGTTCTTGCAGACAGCGGATACACAAGCTGCACAATCTTCTAAAACAGATCAAGAAAATAGCGAAGCGATCGCAACGACACAAACGGAAGCACCCTTGTATGAGCGATTGTCGCCTAATGATCTAGCACAAGCATTTTTAGAGTGGGCAGAGAGTCACCGAGATTTGCATCTACCACATCTTTCTGATGAGGCTATTAGCCGAGAAAGTATTTATGGAGAGCGGGGATAAATGTTGTATTTGATGGATACCAATCTATTGATTCGGAGTGTGGTGACAGCGAGTCCAGTCTATTCTGAGGCAGTCAGTGCAATTCAACGGCTTCAACGGGATGGACATCAATTACACATTGTTCCTCAAAATTTGATTGAATTTTGGAATGTCTACACACGACCAGGGTAAGCGCATCTCAAACGCTATTGACAACTAGGGGTGGAGTCTTTACCCGAGTCGGGCAACGCAGCGGCTAAGACTTGGAGCATAAACGTGTCATCCATTGCGGCTCGCTTCG
>NZ_JBLZFX010000215.1:0-1947 GCF_050753345.1 Alkalinema pantanalense CENA528
CAATGGCTTTCGCTATCACGATAACTGGTTACGCAACTTCCTGATTGCTTCTTCCTGCAATGGCCGTGGAACGGCGAAACCTAACAAACACAAACTTGATTAGAACTAGGAAATTCCTGGAATCGTTTGTGACGTAGTCTTTTCTTTGGTCAAGTCATTTAGATCATTGAACGTAATTCCGGCTGAATCACACGCCTCTTTTAAGGCAGTCGTAAATGCTGCAATCTGATCGCCATAACCGCATTGCATCGCTGCGGTTTCAATCCCAGATTTCGCATTGCTTCTAGCACAATCAATCAATGTAACTCCTGTTAAAGGATGTTGAGCAGCCATAAAAATTACCTACTACTTACTACATCTGCTACACCGAATCAACTTGTGATGGCAACACATAACCTTACCTGCTGAAACCTCCTTAATTAAGGGGACTTTGAAAGCATCTGACTAAATCCACCCTCTATTAAGGAGCTATGGGAAATCGGATCTGATGCATTGATCAATCAATACTGATCAATCAATCTGGTATGACGATATTTATTGCTTACACTTAAAAATCGGGTTTAATCCTCAGTCAGAGCACGACTTAACGTTTTCAAATGTGTTGTTCGCTGAGTATTTTTACATTACACGGATTTGCTAGCGGCGCGGTGCTTAGTCTTCATTTTCATACTTTAGAAGGACTTATTGCAAATCTAACTAAGCTAAATTTCTGTAATTTTGGACATCCGGAATTTGCTTTATCAGGATTATTCTGGAGACAACTTTCAATCTTGCATGAGGAAACTGATAATGTCTGATCAATCTAGCTTTGCCCCACAGCTACCTCACGAGCCTAGTTCCCTGACGGGGGGCGATTTGGACGCAGATACTTACAGGGCCTCCGTCAGTGGAGAAGAAGCGGTCGGAGGGAGTGCTTCGGTTCCCGGACAAAATGACACAGAAAAACTTGCACAGGCAGTGGGGATTCAACTAGCAGATGAGACGCCGCTTCACTTAAAAGCCATGATGGAACAGCGCGATCGCGATCGCTGGGAACTCCAACCCGAATCGGCCTCGACTGAGCCCACAGCAGACCCGACTGAATGAGATGATCTGAATCAGAGTTTTGGAATCGAGTAAGATCACGTAATTCATCGCTTCTAATGAAATAGATGTTCATTCAATCAAACTATGGAAAATATTGCTTTAGACGCAGGATGGGATAGGGTAGCTGACATGGCGACTTACAGTATTCGCCTGTTACCTAACCTCATCCTGGGGACTATTGTTTTTACAATTTTTTGGGTGGTTGCCCGCATTGTACGCACTATTGTCCGTCGGATTGCCCGAACACAACGAAAATCTAATAATGTTGCCTTAGTCATTGGTCGATTAGCTCAAGGGGGAATCCTGATTCTAGGATTGCTTGTAGCAGTGACTATTATTTTCCCCTCCTTTAAGCCTGCCGACATGATCAGTACTTTAGGAATTGGTGGGGTCGCGATCGGGTTTGCCTTCCGTGATGTTCTCCAAAATTTTCTAGCAGGTATTTTAATCCTATTAACAGAACCGTTTCAAATTGGGGATCAAATCGTATTTAAAACATTTGAAGGAAACGTGGAGGACATTCACACAAGAGCGACGATGATACGAACCTACGATGGCCGCCGAGTTGTAATTCCCAATGCAGAACTTTTTACCAATTCAGTGACGGTGAATACTGCCTATGGGCTAAGACGCTTACAGTACGACGTGGGCATTGGCTATGGTGATGATATTGCCACAGCTAAACAGTTGATTTTAGATGTGTTGCATCATAGCGAGGGCGTGCTACACGATCCCAGCCCAGAGGTTTTAGTAGACCTCCTGCATGAATCAAGTGGCTTGTGCCAGTTCAAAATTGAGTAGACCCGCAATCAAATTGAGCCGGAGTCCAAACCGCTTCCTGCGATTGCGATAGCGCCCCGA
>NZ_JBLZFX010000216.1:0-1735 GCF_050753345.1 Alkalinema pantanalense CENA528
TCTCAATGCCATGGTCAAGCAGGGAACCTTCTGGAACCCTGCGGCCATAGCTAATCCAGGGCAAGTTCTGCCCCAACCTACTTGACTTTCAAGATAATCGCTAGCCCCCCTTAAAAAAGGGGGAATTGAGGAGAATTCTTTCAAATTCCCCCTTTTTTCTAGCGCAGCGGCGCGTTAGCGCGGGAATTTAGGGGGATCGGAATTTCTAGATCACCGCTTAGCCTTCTAGCATAATCTCCCTAGCTGCCACGCGCACGACGGTAGGTTCTCCCCGTTTGCGAACGGTTTGACTCCATTCGTGGGCGCTGATGAAGTTGAGAACGTGCAAAATGCCAATGGCAGCATCAACAGCATCGTTGTCACCGCTGAGTTGGAGTTTGATTTTCTTGGTATAGCGAGTCATTGGTTTTCCTCAAAATTGAAGTAAATGGACGAGGAAAACCCAAAAAGCTAGCCGCCCCGATTTCTGACATGGCGAAACAGGGCGGCTTGGGGTGCTAAAATGCAATCCAGGTCACCATGCTGCTACAGACAGCTTGGGGGCTTAGCGATCGTTTTGAGGGCCTTACGCTCAAGGCGATCGCGCTAGTTTTTCGGGCTTATCAGCAGCAGGATTTGAATCTCCGATTGCTGCTTAACTATAGCAATGTAGCGGCGATCGCTGTCCCCGTCAACCGTAGAGGGTGGTTAAGTTTTGTAGCGCGATTAAAGAACATCAGTAAATTGCAAATATCGTCGATAGCACAGATCTGATCTCCCCTAGCCCCCCTTAAAAAGGGGGGAATTTAGCCAAATTAGTTCAAAGTCCCCCTTTTTAAGGGGGATTTAGGGGGATCGAGCATTCGCGATCGACGATGTTTTCAATCTATTGCATTAAACGACAATCAACTTATCAAATGCGATTCCCCCAGCGATTGTTTTTCTACTTCTCTCGGTTGCACCAAAAGCATTTAAAACGAATTTACCCGATGACCTTCGGTCGGTTGTAGACCATTGTGCTTTTTTCCTACGAACAGCCAAAGGAAGCGGCTCAGAATCAATACAGCGTAGAATTTCCCAACTTAAAGGTGTTGGAATTTAACTTTGCGTCGATTCAGTTAAATCGGTTGAACTGGCGGGACTTTCTCAATCGCCCGAATCCAGTAGCGGCAGCCTTGATGGCGAAGATGGCGATCGAGGAGCGCGATCGACCGAAGGTGAAGGCGGAATGTTTGCGGCTGTTGGTGACGCTGAAGTTGAATCCCGCTAAGAGTCAGTTGATTTCCCAGTTTGTGGATAGCTATCTCCGATTGAATGCACAGGAAGAGAAACGGTTTCAAGCTGAAATTGATAAACTAGAGGTACGGGAAAAGGAGGCGATCATGGAAACGATGACCAGTTGGGAAGAAAAGGGGTTGGAGAAGGGCCTGAAGCAAGGCATTGAAGAGGCTACTCAGACGATCGCGCTGAATCTACTTCGTCAAAAGGTTGAGATCGAAACGATTGCAATTGCTACGGGACTGACTGTTGAGCAGATCCAAGCGCTGCAAGCTCAGCTCACGGATCAGTAAAGGTGGAGAATTAAGGGTCGATCGCATAATGCCATAAGCTCGATCGCTTGAGAAGGAGAGAAAAATACGATAGCGTTCTAGAGAGCCGATCGAGGTGATGAGATGCGGAATCAGATGGCGGGTTGGGTTGTGGGGTTGGTGATTGGGACGACGGCGGCGGTGGTGGGTGGGCTACCTGGTGTGGC
>NZ_JBLZFX010000217.1:0-1676 GCF_050753345.1 Alkalinema pantanalense CENA528
CGAAGCGAGCCGCAATGGATGACACGTTTATGCTCCAAGTCTTAGCCGCTGCGTTGCCCGACTCGGGTAAAGACTCCACCCCTAGTTGTCAATAGCGTTTGAGATGCGCTTACCCTGCGTTTAATATAAGCGTTTAGTAATTGTATTGAGTCACACTAAAGTATTCTCCATGGGCACTGGAAATAGGCATGGGTAGACTCCAGTTCACCCGTTTAATGAAACCAATGGCCTGCAAATCATTAATCGTCAATTGGACCTCATCCCGATGCCCAAACAGTAAGATTTTGACTGATTTCCCCTCGCAGTGCTCGGATGTAAGGTGTTCAGGCGGAATGCGATCGAGGTCAGTCTCAGAGATTGCTGGCGCTATGGTTTGAGGGGGAATTGCTTTCGAGGGAACGATTTGCGATCGCGTAGTTTTTGATTCCGGAGCATTTGAATGTGTCGGTTGCGAGCGGAGTCTTTTAGACTGCATTGAAGTTTCTCCTATCGCGAAACATCAACCTGTACTGAAAAATGAACTAGTGACGACTAAGCATCTCATAAAATGACTTATTCACACTAAATTCTTAAGGGTTTATTTATAATCTTTACGAAGAGGTCACTAAGCCCATCAGTCAGCAAGCCACAAACAACTAAAAATCCTTAAAAAATCTTCTGCTGATCTAAATAGCAGAACGATCGGGGCATCAAAGATAAAAAGATTAACTTTAAAAGAATTGTCTAACAGATAACATTCAAAAAGTGATCTGAAGAAGAAAATTACCAATTCACGTAAATTCGATCATTACAACTGATTTAAGAAATGATTTGAAAGAACTACATTATTGAGTAGTAACAACATTGATTCGTTATAACTATTTCCGACAGTTCTGAGTATTTTAAAAGATTGACTAGTAGCACTCTAGATAGTTTTTAGACTGATTTTAATTGTAGTTTTTACCGTTTGAGTTGAGTCCACCGTGTGAAATAATAAGTCATCACATAAGAATTCAAAACATTCAAAACTTCAAAATGTTATCATTCAGTTGCTGTAATACAAGAATACAAGTAGCTGATGCAGTCCTTCTCCGTAGGGGGATGCCACTGCAACTACTTTATTACTCAAATATGGGTTTGGGAGAATCCATTCGCTTCAGCGGCTTTCAATGGTGCTGATAGGCTAGAAAGGAGCAATGATACTACAGCAGACAGTACCGAAAAAGTTGCAGTAGAAACCGAAACAATCAATTTAGACATAGTTTTTTCGATCTTTCAATATGCATTTTCTAGGCTCATGAAGTTCTTTTTTAGGTTCTCAAGTAAACGAACAAAATCAAAAATTATACTACTATATTAAAATAATATTTTTTTCTAGACTATGGGCTTTTCTAGTAAATTTTATGAAAAATAAAAAACTTTAAATCCAATTTTTAGCCGCATTGCCTTAGCGTTACAACAGAATGAAGCTAGTGCATCAGCCTAGCTAGATAACTAACTCAATATTCCATCTCATCCAATCTTCATAAATTTTTTAAAATATTTTTTGCAATCGAGAAATGCCAATCAAAAATATTTTTGATTAAAAAAACACTGCCAGCTTATTTCAAGCTGGCAGTGTGTATGAAGTTATTAGACGTGTTGGGAAATAATGGATAATGTGAAGCAGTAGCCCAGAGCCTTCTCATGCTGAATCT
>NZ_JBLZFX010000218.1:0-1626 GCF_050753345.1 Alkalinema pantanalense CENA528
ACGCCACCCCCTGTACAACCACCCCCCGTGCAACCCCCGGAACCCATTCGCTTAAAAGTTCCGAAAAACATTCACTTTGCCCTGGACAAGTCTTTTATCAGTAACCGAAGTGCCCAAGTTCTAGATAAAGTGGCCGCCGTCCTCAAAGCCAACCCCACCATCATCATCGACCTCCATGGCCACACCGATCCCCGCGCCAGCGATGCCTACAACATTGAACTGGGCAAACGCCGTGCCTTATCTGTGCGCAACTATCTTCTGCGTAAGGGCATCGACCCCAGCCGCATGACCATTCGCACCTTTGGGGAACGGCAACGCCTCTCCGACGGTTCCCGGAAAGTTGATTACGCCCGCGATCGACGAACGGAAATTATCTACAAAGACATTCGCGACATTGAAGTCATTGTGCAGGAAGACGACCTGCAAATTGAACCGTGAGGATGGAACCGTGAGAAACCGTAAGTCTGTGCAACGCATCACCCAAATTTTAGCCCTAGCGCCCTTCGCCTGTGGACTCATCCTGCTTCCGCGATCGGCCCAAGCCCAAACCGCCCTCTTCCAAGAGACCTTTACGGGCAATACCTTAACCAATCCAGGACTCTATCGCATTGTTGGTAGTGACAATACCACCACGATCGATGGCGTTGTCAAAGGCCCTAGTGTTTGTCTCACGGGCAATCCCAACCCGGCTGATCCCAGCTTACCGGGCTGTGCTGCCGGATTGGAAGGACTACCCCCCAGCGGGGTAGATGGCCCCGGAACAGGCGCTTTGCGTCTCACCTCTAACCGAGTCGGTTTTATCGATCAAGGGCGGAATTTTAATACCCAGGGAGAACGGGGATCGATCATTCTTAACCAAGCATTCCCCACCAGTAATGGCCTGCGCATTGAATTTGATTTCTTTATTTACAACGGACGGAGCAATGTTCTTCCCCCCGGTGCCGATGGCTTAAGTTTCTTCTTAATTGATGGCAGTGTGGCTAACCCGACACCGGGAGCCTTTGGCGGTTCGCTTGGCTATGCCCAAGAAACCATTGCTGGAGGCAGTTCTAGTGATACGGCGGGTGTGGCGGGGGGCTATATTGGCATCGGGTTTGATGAGTTTGGGAATTTTTCCAATGGCACTCAAGGCCGAGTCGGCGGAATTGGCCAATCACCTGACTCCGTCGCACTACGGGGAGCCGGAAATGGATTGGGTGGCTATGCCTACCTTGAAGGCAGAAATTTGGGTACCAGCATTGATGATCCCGCAACGGTGAATACCAATACACTGCGATCTAGCGTTACCCCCCGGAGAGTCCGCATCACCCTCACACCCAACAGCATTTTGACCGTCGAAATCGACTTTACTGGCACAGGAACTGCCTATCAAACCGTCGTCAACCAATTAGATCTCAGAAATGTCCCCGGACAGCCCCCTGTGCCGGCTTCGCTCAAAGTGGGTTTTGCCGCGTCAACAGGGTTTTCCACCGCCATTCACGAACTCCGCAATTTATCGATCAGCAATCTCACAACACCGCCGCCCCCCCCCCCCCCCCCCCCCCCCCCCCCCCCCCCCCCCCCCCCCCCCCCCCCCCCCCCCCCCCCCCCCCCCCCCCCCCCCCCCCCCCCCCCCCCCCCCCCCCC
>NZ_JBLZFX010000219.1:0-1534 GCF_050753345.1 Alkalinema pantanalense CENA528
ACCCGCACGATGGGTGGTGTGGGAGGGGAGGGTTAAATTCCCTCCTCGACCCGATTAGCCCTCGTGCCTCACCGACAAATTATGACTACTCCAGCCTTTGTTTCCAAGCATCAGGACTACGGCGAAAATGCAAAACGGCAAAGACAATCACCTGTCCGTCATCAACTTTATAATAGATGCAGAAGGGAAACTTTTTGGTCAATACTCTGCGAATTCCACCAGAAACCTCTCGCCCTGCTTGGGGAAATTGGGCAATGAACTCAAACACCACATCAACAGCATCCAAGAACTCTAGAGAAAGTTCTGTGCGTTGTTCAGCGTACCACTGGGCTGCGGTATCTAGATCCTCTTCAGCCCTAGAATCCAGAAAAATCGGTAGATTAGCGCTCACGATATTTGTTCAGTAATCTCTGTTTTACCTCACCCCATACACTGAACGATGCAGTGCTTTGCGAAGCAGAACGCTCCTCGATGATTTCTAGATGCCATTCAGGAACGGGGAGTTCATCGGGTGTGGTGACGATTAAATCCCAGAGTCGCTGAACATAATCAATTTGCTGGGTTTTAGTGAGCTGCTCAAACCCTGGAGGGGGAGATAACGGTTGAGAAATGGACATGGGTGCTGTCAGAAGGAACTTGGTTATGAGCATAATTATAGCCGCTGTTTAAAGGGGCAGGAAATGGCAAAGCCTCTTTGTTACAAGTTGCAACGAAAGACTTGACATATTCAAGTCCCTGGCAATCAAGATTTTTTGGAGGAATCAGCTAATCGCTTCTGTAGTTCAAGTCGGTATTTACGAAGATCCTCAGCTTCTTTGGGAGATGCATTTTCGAGCATTCTGTCCACAATCTCAATTGCACTGCTCCAATCTTTGTTGTTGACTGCAATATTGAGAGCACCTCGGAGATCCTGAACGGGGATTGATGCAATGGGTGGCAATTTTGTCGTAGGGGATACTGGTTGAGTTTGATTTGAGCCGGAATTACCTTCCGGCTTCTGTTCAGTTTTGGGCGTTACAGACCTTTGGGGTGTTGAGGAACTTTTTGTTGATGCGGCAGGGCTGGGAACTGAACTAGGTTTGGGAGATGGCTTCAACCTAAACTCTTTCCCAGAGCGAATTTCGAGTATCCAAGTTCCTGGAGAAGTTTCAATCATTTGAAATGCCCCTGATGCTCCCTGGGATTTATCTGTTTTGACTTTGTTTGTCTTTTTATCGACCAGCACCTCGTCAGCACTTGCTCCACCAATAATTTGTCGTGCTCTGATTCGCTCACCATCGAAGGTTAGGAAACATTCGCCTGTAGGTGGGTTTTTGGTGGATTTCATTGACAACCAGCCACTATCAGTCAGGGTGCCTGTTATGGTTGTTTTGATTGGCTTGACTGGTTTCTTGTTGAGAATGTAGGTGATTGTGCCAGTGAATTCATTACCCTGCTTGACTGACAAAAGTATTGAGGAATAAAACGAAAGCGGGACGGGCGTTGGAGTCTGGTTTAGGCTAGAAGTTACCACACAACCAGTCGAACCATCATG
>NZ_JBLZFX010000220.1:0-1518 GCF_050753345.1 Alkalinema pantanalense CENA528
GTGCGGGGTGGTGCCGTCGAGGCGGGCAGGAGGCCCGCCGCCGACCGTCTCGGGCAGGAGGCCCGAGTCGGTCGGAAGAGGCACCACCCCGTGCCCCGCGGCGCCACGCCGCAACCGCGGCGCAGGGCAGAGGCGCGAGGTCAGGCCTCGGCGACGGCCTCGTCCTTGTAAGCATCCACCGGGATGCACGAGCACATCACGTTCTTGTCGCCATGCACGTTGTCCACGCGCGACACCGGCGGCCAGTACTTCTGCCGGCGCAGCGAGGCCAGCGGGAACGCCGCCAGCTCGCGCGGATAGGCGCGGGTCCACTCGCTGGCGGTCACCACCTCGGCGGTGTGCGGCGCGTGCTTCAGCGGGTTGTCCTCGCGGTCCAGGCGGCCGTCCTCGATGGCGCGGATCTCCTCGCGGATCTGGATCATCGCGTCGACGAAGCGGTCGAGCTCGTGCTGGCTCTCGCTCTCGGTGGGCTCGACCATCAGCGTGCCCGCCACCGGGAAGCTCAGCGTGGGCGCGTGGAAGCCGAAGTCGATCAGGCGCTTGGCCACGTCCTCGGCGCTGATGCCGGTGGCGTCCTTGATCGGGCGCAGGTCGAGGATGCACTCGTGCGCGACGAGGCCGTTGCGGCCGGCGTACAGCGTGGGGTAGTGCGGCGCGAGGCGCTTGGCCACGTAGTTGGCGGTGAGCAGCGCCACCTGGGTGGCGCGGCGCAGGCCATGGCCGCCCATCATCACGATGTACATCCAGCTGATCGGCAGGATCGAGGCCGAGCCGAAGCTGGCCGCCGACACCATGCCCACGTCGCCGGCGCCGCCGAAGGTGCGCGGCAGGAAGGGCGCGAGGTGCGCCTTCACCGCGCAGGGGCCGACGCCGGGGCCGCCGCCGCCGTGCGGGATGCAGAAGGTCTTGTGCAGGTTGAGGTGGCTGACGTCGGAGCCCCACTTGCCCGGCTTGGCCACGCCGACCAGCGCGTTCATGTTGGCGCCGTCGGTGTAGACCTGGCCGCCGTGGGCGTGGATGGTCTCGCAGATCTCGACGATGGCCTCCTCGAACACGCCGTGCGTGGACGGGTAGGTGACCATCAGCGCGGCCAGGCGCGAGGAGTACTTCTCGGCCTTGGCGCGCAGGTCGGCCACGTCGACGTTGCCGTTGGCGTCGCACTTGGTGACCACGACCTCCATGCCGCACATCTGCGCCGAGGCCGGGTTGGTGCCGTGCGCGGACTCCGGGATCAGGCAGACGTCGCGGTGGCCCTCGCCGCGGGCGCGGTGGTAGGCGCGGATCGCCAGCAGGCCGGCGTACTCGCCCTGCGCGCCGGAGTTGGGCTGCAGGCTGACGGCGTCGTAGCCGGTGCACTCCACCAGCATCGCCTCGAGCGTGGTGATCAGCTCGCGGTAGCCCTCGGCCTGCTCGGCCGGCGCCAGCGGGTGGATGTTGGCGAACTCGGGCCACGTGACCGGGATCATCTCGGCGGTGGCGTTGAGCTTCATGGTGCACGAGCCCAGCGGGTTCATCGTG
>NZ_JBLZFX010000221.1:0-1485 GCF_050753345.1 Alkalinema pantanalense CENA528
CCTGGATTCACAGGAGTTTGGGAATTTTGCTGATCGAACTGCTCAAGATCGATCGACTGGAAAAAACGATAAACTTGCGTGGTTGGTATAATCAGCCCTTCATGTAGTGCTTGCCAGAGCGTTGCGGCCACAGCAGTTTTGGATTGTTCAGCTACGATCGCTAGTGTTTCCAAATCAAACTGCGCACCAATACAAGCCGCCAGTTTCAAAATATCCTGGGTTGCGACTGGCAGCTTTTGTAGCTGGACTGCCATGAACTCGACGACATCTTCTGTCAAGGCGGCATCGCGCACTCGACCAATCTCGCACTGCCAATGGCCCGCATCGTGATCGAAGGTAATCAACTGGTCTTGATGCAAGGCTTTGAGAAACTGGGTGGCGAAGAAGGGATTGCCCTGGGTTTTCTGCATCACCAGTTCCGTTAGGGGTTGGGCCACCGCCTCTGTGGTCTGCAACGTCTCCGCCACCAGTTGATTCAAGCTCTGGTCACTGAGCGGTTGCAACGTCAGGGTGTGGATTGCTGCTCCGGCTTTGGCTAAGTCATCCAGGGTGAACATCAAGGGATGTGCTGCAAAGACTTCATTATCGCGGTAAGCGCCGAGGAGCAAGAGATAGTCCGTCTGAGCCTCCGCCATTAAGACCCGAATTAAATTCAGCGACGCCGAATCCGCCCACTGCAAATCATCGATAAAAATGACCAAAGGATGATCCGCCGTAGTGAAGACTTGAATGAAGCGTTGGAAGAGGAAATTAAAGCGATTTTGAGCCGCCGTTCCGGAGAGTTCGGGGGCCGGGGGGTGAGGGCCAAGAATGCGATCGAGTTCAGGAATCAGGTCAACAATGACTTGAGCATTCTCCCCTAAGGCTTCAAGGATCTGAGTTTTCCAAGTGTGCAGTTGCGCATCACTTTCACTCAGGAGTTGTGCAACTAGATCGCGAAAGGCTTGGACAAAGGCGGAGAAGGGAATGTTGCGATTGAACTGGTCGAATTTGCCTTTGATAAAGTAGCCGTTTTGCCGGGTAATTGGTTTATGAACTTCATGGATAACCGCCGTTTTGCCAATGCCGGAAAAGCCCGCGACGAGCATCAGTTCCGAACTCCCTTGCGTAACCTGATTCTCCACTGGAGACGCTACGCGATCGAAGGCATCCAATAAAGTCTGGACTTCTGTTTCCCGACCGTAGAGTTTTTCAGGAATGGTGAAGCGATCGCTGATATCCCGTTGCCCGAGGGAGAATTCAGGAATGGTGCCCGTTTGGTTCCATTGTTCTAAACAATGTTTTAAATCATGTTTAAGACCTAGTGCGCTTTGGTAGCGGTCTTCGGCATTTTTGGCCATCAGCTTAGCGACGATCATGGCGACCATGACAGGGATGTCTGGATTGACCTGATGGACGGGAATGGGCTGCTGGGCGATGTGGCAATGGACTAATTCGAGGGGGTCATCGGAGTTGAAGGGTAAACGGCCTGTCAGGAGTTGATAG
>NZ_JBLZFX010000222.1:0-1404 GCF_050753345.1 Alkalinema pantanalense CENA528
GTCGGCAACGTCAAAAGTGTAAAAGAGAAAGGGGTAGGGGGGTAGGGGGGATCGTTGGCAAGGGCGATCGCGTTATGTCTCATTTAACCCGTCCTACGACCTATCTTAATACACGCCGCAAGGCTCCCGATCGACGGATCGCTGAGTGTTGAAATCGTTGGCGGCGAGGTGTAATCCTTAGCGGCGGGGTGTATAGTTAGCCCAAGGATTTTTCCTGGTTCGTTCATCATCCAGTTAGAGACGCCCTATGGCTCGATCGAACTCACTCAAGTTCTACATTGCGACCCGGTTATTGATGGCTCCGTTGATGCTGTGGCTGATCACCACCTTGGTGTTTCTGCTGCTGCGGGCAACGCCGGGGGATCCGGCGGATGCGCTGCTGGGGCCTAAGGCCTCTCCTGCGGCTAAGGCAGCTCTGCGGGCGCAATGTGGGTTAGATAAATCGCTGATTGGGCAGTATGGTGATTACCTGGGGTCTTTGCTGCGGTTGGATTTGGGTAAATCCTGTAGTGGTAAGGGCACTGTGGTTTGGGACGTGATTCAGCAGCATTTCCCGGCAACGGCGGAATTGGCGATCGGGAGTTTGGCGATCGCGTTAATGGTGGGTGTCGCGATCGGGGCGTTGTCGGCCTCCAAACCCAACAGCGGCTGGGATACCAGTGGTCGGCTGTTTGGCATTATTACCTATGCGATTCCACTGTTTTGGTTTGGCATGTTGTTGCAGTTAATTTTTTCCGTGGGACTGGGGCTATTCCCCCTCGGCACGCGCTTTCCAACAACAATGCCAACGCCAACGGGAATCACAGGACTCTATACGATCGATAGCTTACTCAGTGGCAATTTTCAGCAATTTTTCACAGCACTGTATTATCTGGCTTTGCCTGCATTGTCCTTAGGAATATTGATCAGTGGAATTTTTGAGCGGATTGTCCGGGTCAATTTAAAGCAAACTTTGCAAGCAGATTATGTGGAAGCGGCGCGGGCTAGGGGTATTCCAGAACGGCGAATCCTCTGGAACCATGCTTTTCGCAATACACTAATTCCCGTCGTGACGATTTTGGGGTTAACGCTAGCGGCAATGCTGGGTGGGGCAATTTTAACGGAAGTGACTTTTTCTTGGCCCGGTTTAGCCAATCGTCTGTACCGTGCGATCGCTCAACGGGATTATGCGGTGGTGCAGGGGATTGTCGTGTTTTTTGCGGCCATTGTCGCGATCGCCAGTATTGCCATTGATATTATCAACGCCTATATCGATCCAAGAATTCGCTACTAATACCAAATTGATTAATCAATGCAACAGATCCGATCCCCCCTTGTATCTTAAGAGTAGTGGTAGACCGATCCCCCCTGGATTGAGAAAATCGCGGGCTAGCCAGGGTCGCCACTACTTTGCACTAGGGCCAA
>NZ_JBLZFX010000223.1:0-1380 GCF_050753345.1 Alkalinema pantanalense CENA528
ACTCTAAGCAGAGGAAAAGATAAGTTGCAGGTTTAATCGCTGCACTGAAGGACAGATGAACTGATTCATAGGACGGATCAATTGCTCAAATGCAGTATGCAGTGACGCTATCGGAAAGACCTCTAACCAACGCTTGAGCCAATTGAAGCAAATCAAAGGTTGGATAATTAAGCGCAAATTGTTCAGTAAGTTTTTCCAGCCCCGTTGGTTGTCCCACCAAGGATGGTGCGCAAATTGTTGATGGGCTAGAGGGCAGGAATGGTTGAATTGATCCGCAAATAAACTGACCATCAAAAATGCACTCATGACTAACTCCCACCACTTCTCAATTTGCTCATAACTCGTTAGGCGGAAATCAGCCCATCCTAAAGCATCTTTGCCTTGCTTGAGTCCGTATTCAATCCAGGTTCTCAAGCCATAGCGATCACCCATTTCTTGGAGCTTGATTGTAGGAGCACAAACCATCACAAAACTGGTGGAATTTTCTGGCAAGGTTTCGGGGTTAGTTGTCAAAAGCCAGTATTGTTTGCGGTGGCGCTGGCCGTAAATTACCTCGGCCATGTAACGCACTTCAGTGGTGCCATTGCTAAAGGTGCGCTCAAAGGACTGCCACGGTTCCTGTATCACCTCTTGCTCTTGGGGTAGCCACAGGGCATGATTGCTACGAATCGCCAGAATGTAAGGCAGTTTCAATTCATCTAGAATATCAACAAAATTGTGTTTGCTTTCGCCATACAAACTATCTGCCAGTACCAGTTCAAATTGAAAACCCATTGCTTGTAATTGGCGAATCATTCGCGCAGCAATTTGCGGTTTGCTTTGATATTCCTCGTGTTCCTTGAGACGTTCTCTCGGTTTGTAAACTTCAAAAGTCAATGGCAAAATCATCCCCTCGACTAAGCCATACGCAGTCACTACAACAATGCCATTTTCTTTCTTCCCGACATTACCAATGTATTGTCGTTTAACATAGTCCGTAGTCATTCCCTTCTTGCAATCCCCAGTTTCATCGATTAACAGAATCAAGGGCCGACCACCGAGGACTTTTAGAATGATTTCCAATCGTCTTTGTCGTAGCTGCTGGGCTTGCCAAGGAGATTTCCACAGAAAGTGATGTAAACTTTGTTGGTTATCGAGTCCAACTGCTTTTGCAATTGCAGGCAATGATTTTCGTTTGATTTCGCTAATCAACCCCAGATGCAAGAACTTAAACGCTTCAAAGCTGCGGACATCTGAAAACAAATCTCCATAGAGTTGGCAATACTCATCGACAAAGCGAATCGTTGGTCGAGCTTCTCTGGAGGCGGACATCAGTTGCTAGGCTCTCTAAACTCTACTCTCTCTATTCTAAATTCCTCTGCTTAGAGTGACTGAAGAGGG
>NZ_JBLZFX010000224.1:0-1314 GCF_050753345.1 Alkalinema pantanalense CENA528
CAATAGTCCGGACAATTTTAGCGAGGCAGGAGTGGACAGAGAAGCTATCCATCGGATAGGGTGCAAATTAATCCAAAACGCACCGGATGGATAGCCATATGGAAAATATTGTACAAAGCCTACTTGCAAAAGTGGGCATTTTCGCAAACCGCAAGTGACCTTTTTCGTGACGTTATTTTCGACGATTCTGGTGGTGTGTGGGAACGTGAATTTCACAAATCTGAGTCGGTATAGCGAGTTAAACGAGAAGACCTATCGACGGCATTTCGAGGCGGGGTTTGAGTTTGCGCGATTCAATCAGCAGTTGAGTGAGGTGAGTATTCCCCCCGAGCATGAGGTGTTGGCAGTGATGGATGCTTCGTTCATCCGCAAGAGTGGCAAAGCGACCTTTGGGATTGATCGGTTCTGGAATGGCAGTGCGAGTCGAGTCGAACGGGGGTTGGAAGTGTCGTTAGTGGGGATGGTGGATGTGGAGCGAGAGACGGGCTATGCCCTCAGTGCTCAACAGACCTTGGCCCAGGACGATTGCCCCGATGGTAGTCGCCTCGATCAAGCTTTGCATCATTTGCACAGGACGCGCCCGCAGTTGCCGAAGCGGGTCAAATATTTAGCGGTCGATGGCGCTTATGCCAAGACGACGTTTATCAATGGCACCGTTGCTCTAAACCTGCATGGGATCACCAAACTGCGGTGCGATGCCAATCTGAAGTTTCTTTACACGGGTGAACAAAAGCGTCGTGGCAGACCCCGCAAGTATGATGGCAAAGTCGATCTCCAAGATTTTTCACGCTTCACCTTTGTAGAGGCAATTGAACCCGGCGTTTCTCTCTACACTGCCCTCGTCTGGTCGGTGGCTTGGAGTCGTCCGATTCGGTTGGCGTATCTGGTAGATTGTCGTGACCCTAACCGTCCTCGTTATGTTGTTTTATGCTCCACCGATACTGAGCAAGACGCCAAAGAGATCTACCGACTGTATCGCTTAAGATTTCAAATTGAATTTATTTTTCGTGACGCAAAACAATTCACTGGACTGGAGGATTGCCAAGCGCGTTCTTGCGCCAAACTTCAATTCCACTTCAATGCTGCCTTTACCACCCTCAATTTAGCCAAGCTAGACGCTCTACAACATCACTCGTCTGACCAACCCTTTGTCTTTTCGATGGCTAGCGTCAAACGCCGTGCCTTCAATGAATACCTTCTCAATCAATTTATTCACAAGTTAGAGCTTGACCCGACTTCGATTAAATCACATCCCAACTACTCAACCCTCTGTGAACACGGCATCATCGCCGCTTAATTTTGTCCGGAGTATTG
>NZ_JBLZFX010000225.1:0-1297 GCF_050753345.1 Alkalinema pantanalense CENA528
TGCGCCAATTGTCGGGGTGTCACTTCCGCCCAAGGTCGATCGACCCAACCCAGAAATCGTTTCAATTCTCTCCGATAGGCTTTCTGGGTATTTTCAGCGAGCGATCGTGCCTGAAAATATTCCTCAACTCGGAGCCAGCGGAGATCGGTTGGTTCAGATGAACGGAGTGGGATGGTTGATTGGGAACCCATCAAGCGAATAGCAGGAAGTCCTTCTGAACTAGAACCCATGCAGAATACCCCTTATGTTGTGGCGTTCCTCAAGTCTAATAGATTTCAAGTAAGATAAAGTAACAATATCTGTTATACGACTAAACTACGACTAAGTTGACGATGGCTAGAGTATACTAAACTCAGATCCTTGTATTCTGGGAGTTTCACCAATGCCATCTCCCTTTCCGGGCATGAACCCCTATCTAGAACAGCCAGCCTTCTGGTCGTCGTTTCACACTCGACTGATGGTGGCGATCGCGGATACGGTAGCGCCCCAATTACGCCCTAACTATTACATTGAGGTGGAGACTCGTACTTACCAGGATCAAGAAGAACCCGAAGAAATCTTGGTGGGGATTCCAGACGCGGCTGTCTTGGCGGCTCGATCAACCCATCCATTAGAACCGTTGCGAGTTGAATCGGGTACAACGGTCACTCAGAAGCGACCCCGCTCCATTTGCTTGCCTCAGCCAACGACGATTAAAGAGCGCTATCTGGAAGTTCGCGAAGTCGGTACAGATGCGGTCATTACAGTGATTGAGGTGCTGTCCCCTAAGAACAAGCAGAAGGGAAATGGTAGAACGGCTTATGAAAACAAACGTGGACGCATTCTAGGCAGTCTTTCTAATCTGGTTGAAATCGATCTGATCCGGGCTGGCAGTCCGATGACGATGATAGGAGAGGTGCAGCCGAGCGACTATCGCCTCATTGTCAGTCGTCGTTCCCAACGGCCCCAGGCTGACCTGTACGACTTTAATTTGCGTGAACCCATTCCCACTGTGCCGCTACCGCTCAGACCGGAAGATGCAGAACCGTTAATTGAATTACAGGCAATTGTGCAGGGGGTGTGCGATCGGGCAGGATACAACGAACGCATTGATTATCGTCAGCCTGTTCCACCGCCCAAGTTATCTGAAGTGGATCAGCAGTGGGTGGATGCGTTATTGACTCCCCTCCGAGGTGCGTGATGGCCCGTCCTGATCAGGAAAAATGTCGGCTGTGCGCTAAGTTGAATGCCCAGGAAGCCCAACAACGTCATGGCCCCGAGGGAGATGGCTGTTGGGATCCTAAATATTGCCACAATC
>NZ_JBLZFX010000226.1:0-1275 GCF_050753345.1 Alkalinema pantanalense CENA528
GCATACTGCATTTGAGCAATTGATCCGTCCTATGAATCAGTTCATCTGTCCTTCAGTGCAGCGATTAAACCTGCAACTTATCTTTTCCTCTGCTTAGAGTGACTGAAGAGGGCTAAAGTGGACGGAATGTCGGAAACTGGCTGAATAATCACAGTCAGCCAAGTTCATTATGAAACTCTATCGACGCATTGAGCAAATTCTGCTCCAGTTCCGTCCAGTCTTCAGTCGTGCAGCGACCTTTGAGTGGTTTGTATTGCTGTTTTGGGGTGTCTTATTGACGACTCAACCGTCGGCAGTGACCCGTTATCTGAACGCATTAGGACTCGGTGAAGGCTACTATCATCAGGCGTTGCATTGGTTTCATTCGAGTGCCTTCTCGGTCGATGGGTTGTGCCAGCACTGGAGCAAGTGGTTAAGCGCCCATCCGCAGGTAGAGCAATTACAAGGACAGCGATTGTACGTGGGAGATGGCATCAAAGTTGCCAAGGAAGGCCGTAAGATGCCAGGGGTGAAGAGACTTCACCAAGAATCGTCAGATGTCAGAAAACCGGAATGGATTCGGGGACACTACTTCAGTGCTTTGAGCATCTTGATGGGAGCCGGAACCGCCTTGTTTGCAGTACCGCTCGTGTTCAAACTGCATGACGGGATTGTCGAGGAAACAGCCTCCACTCAGGCGTCTACTTTAGTCGATAAGATGTCAGCCTTGTGCGTTACCTACATGAGTTGGGGCAGCTATGTTTTGCTCGATGCTTATTATGCGGCCGCCAATGTGTTGCAACCGTTGCGAGAGCATGGGTTACATCTGATTAGTCGAGTTCGAATTTCCACCGTCGCTTATGCGCAATTCAGTCCTTATCCCGGCACGCGAGGACGGGGACGACCGCGAAAATGGGGTAGCAAGATCAAGCTCCAAGAGCTATTTGCTCCCAAAGAAGCTTGTCTCAAAACAGTCGTCTGGCTCTATGGTCAGCAAACAACCGTCTACTATCAGTGCTTTCAATTGTTGTGGGATAGCCCAGATGCGGCAGTGCTGTTTGTCTTAACCCAACTCCCAAACGGCAAGCAGATCATTCTCCTATCCAGTGATGTGATGCTGGCAGCGGAGCAGGTCATTCAAGGGTATGGCAAACGCTTTAAGGTCGAAGTCCTGCTTGACTGACAAAAGTATTGAGGAATAAAACGAAAGCGGGACGGGCGTTGGAGTCTGGTTTAGGCTAGAAGTTACCACACAACCAGTCGAACCATCATGACTCCAAGTACCCATTTGTATGA
>NZ_JBLZFX010000227.1:0-1274 GCF_050753345.1 Alkalinema pantanalense CENA528
AACCCATCCCATCCCCCCCAAATTCCTCGACAAAACCCCCCAAAAAGTCTTCAACGAAGTCTCCCAAGCCCTCGGCTTCGAAATCCATCGCCCGATCGCCCAACTCCTCCTCCGCTTCGATCGCTACTTTTTCGCCAACTACATCCAAGACACCGAACGCGAAAAACTCTTTACCCAAATCAGCTACACCCAAGCCAGCCGCATCTTCAACACCGATCGCAACAAACCCGATATCCCCCTCCAAACCCTCTTCCAACCCCGCCCCAACCACACCCAAGACATCTTCTGCCTAACCGACCATCGCAGCGGCGATAACAACGTCATCATGCGCCTGCGAGCCTGGGGCCACAACGTCGAAGTCCTACTGCCCTGGAACCTGCGCCAACGCATGGGCGAAGACCTCACCAAAGCTCAATCCTTTTACAACACACCATGACCCATCCCACTTCCCCACCCCTCAGCGATCGCTTCCCCCAAGCCCTCACCTACGCCCACCAACTCCACGCCCAGCAATACCGCAAAGGCAGCAAAATTCCCTACATCAGCCACCTCCTCAGCGTCGCCGCCCTCGTCCTCGAAGATGGCGGCGACGAAGATAGCGCGATCGCCGCCCTGCTCCATGACGCCATCGAAGACCAAGGCGGAGCCACAACCCGCGAAGTGATTCGTCAGCAATTTGGCGATCGCGTCACCCACCTCATCGACACCTGCACCGAATCCGACATCACCCCCAAACCCCCTTGGAAACACCGTAAAACACAATACCTAGAACAACTAAAAACCGCATCCGATGACGCAATCCGCATCATCCTAGCCGACAAACTCCACAACGCCCGATCGATTCACCGCGATCTCCAAACTCACCCCGACCAAACCTGGCAAAAATTCAACGCCAGTCCATCAGATATCCGCTGGTTCTACCAATCCTGCCTCACCATCCTCCAGCAACGCAGCCAAAGCCCAATGGTCAAAGAATTACAGCAGATTCTCAAACAATGGATATAATGCACAACATCCCCCACTTAATACCAAACCAATTTGTAATTGCAACACACAACGATCCCCCTAAATCCCCCTTAATAAGGGGGACTTTGAAAGAATTTGCCTAAATTCCCCCCTTATTAAGGGGGGCTAGGGGGGATCGGATTTATAGCAGTAATCAATTAATTTGGTATAACAATACTCCGGACAAAATTAAGCGGCGATGATGCCGTGTTCACAGAGGGTTGAGTAGTTGGGATGTGATTTAATCGAAGTCGGGTCAAGCTCTAACT
>NZ_JBLZFX010000228.1:0-1131 GCF_050753345.1 Alkalinema pantanalense CENA528
GGTTGAAGCCCTGGTTCTCTCACTGATTCAATCTCTAATCCCTAATATGATGCTAAATTACCTGCTTTTTCACGATTCTTGGTAAAACTCTTTATTTTTTTAAGCCTGAGTAGTTACGATTTTTGATTCGTTTCTCTAAACTGGAATAGGGAGGGAGCTAAAATAGGGAGAGCAAACCTCAAGGAGGTTAAATTTATGACAGTTTCTCCAGAGGAGCGGTTTCATCAACGACAACGCCGTCACAGCAAAGAAGAGTTGGCTCGACGTGGGCAAGAACTTTATGAGTCTGGGATTCGGCAGCAAGTCGAAGCAGGGAACGAAGGTAAAATTGTAGCGATCGATATCGAAACCGGAAATTTTGAGCTTGATGAAACAGTGGTAGCTGCAACCAATCGGCTATTTGAGCGCAATCCTGACGCCCAGCCTTTTGGAATTCGCATTGGACATCGTGCCGTGTATCACTTTGGTTCACGGAGTTTAAAGAAGAATCAATGATACATGGAGTGGTAAATTCGCGCCGGGAAGCCACGCTTTCCCTTGTGGTCGGTAACTCATCTGGGCGACGGGAAGTCATCAATACCGTAATTGATACGGGCTTTGATGGCTTTCTGTCTTTACCATCTGAAATCATCGTTCGCCTTGGATTGCCTTGGACGATTTCCAATTCAGCAACTCTAGGCGATGGTAGCGAAGTCTTGTTTGATTTTTACACCGCAACAGTCATTTGGGATGGGCAGTACCGCGAGGTCGATATCGCAGCAGCAGAGACAGAGCCGCTTCTCGGAATGGCCATCCTCTACCGCTATCGATTGCAGGTTGATAATGTTGAGGGTGGTATCGTTAAGATTGAGGCATTATGATATCTTGTGCCAATTCTTCGGGATTGATGGAAAAAGGCGAAACTTGATAGCGACCAAAGCGGTTGAAAAAATCTACCCGTGAGATCCCTGCGAGTTGGGCTGCACGACCAGAGGATAGACGACCCAGTTCAAACTGCGGTGGACCCCAAAAACTGGACAGGTCGTTAAGCTCTGAAAACTCAAACTGTGATAGGAGTATTTCATGGGCAATAAACGCAAACAGTACAATGCCGACTTCAAAGCCAAAGTAGCCTTAGCAGCAGTGCGAGGA
>NZ_JBLZFX010000229.1:0-1043 GCF_050753345.1 Alkalinema pantanalense CENA528
TGCGGAAGGGTAGAGGCATGGTAAGTTTCAGTTACCACACAAAAACCAAGCCATGAAACCTCAATACCGCATCCGCAACTGGTCTGAGTATAACGCTGGACTCAAGCAGAGGGGAAGCCTCACCTTCTGGATCGACGAATCTGTCCTAGAGCAGTGGGTCGTCGAGGAGTTGAGCGGCAAACCCGGTGCGTCTGTCCTCTACAGTGACCTTGCCATTCAAACGATGGCGACACTCAAAGCCGTCTATCGTCTCGCTGGACGGCAGTGCCAAGGCTTTCTTGAATCGATTTTCGAGTTAATGGGAATCGACCTCCCTGTGCCAGACCACAGCACGCTGTCTCGGCGATTGGGGCAACTATTGGTTGAACTTCCGGTGGTGCCGAAGGAGGGCGCTCGTCATGTGGTAGTGGATTCAACCGGGGTGAAAGTGTATGGCGAAGGAGAATGGAAAACCCGTCAACACGGAGTCAGCAAGCGACGCACTTGGCGCAAGCTGCATTTGGGCGTAGATGAGGCAACCGGCGAAATCTTGGCAGCAGTGGCGACCACCAATGATTTCCATGATGGGGAAGTATTAAACGATGTGCTGCAAGCCATTGACGAACCAATAGAACAAGTCTCGACTGATGGGGCGTATGACCATCGCCATTGCTATGACGAGATTGATGCCAGAGGAGCCAAAGCTGTGATTCCCCCACGCAAGGATGCCAAAATCTGGCAGCATGGCAATCGCAAAGACAAGCCCCAT
This sequence comes from Alkalinema pantanalense CENA528, assembly GCF_050753345.1. NCBI lineage: Bacteria > Bacillati > Cyanobacteriota > Cyanophyceae > Leptolyngbyales > Leptolyngbyaceae > Alkalinema > Alkalinema pantanalense. The sequence continues at coordinate 749 of NZ_JBLZFX010000229.1, forward strand.
CAACGCGACGAGAACCTTCGCTCGATTCGTAAGCATGGACGCAAACGCTGGAAGCGGGATTCTGGTTATCATCGTCGCTCAATTGCAGAGACCACCATGTTTCGTTTCAAAACGATCTTTGGAGGCAATCTCAGTGCGCGTAAATTTGATAATCAAGCCGTGGAGCTATTCATCAAATGTGTTGCGCTCAATCGGATGATTCAGATCGTTAAACCCGATAGCTACAAGGTTGAAGGTTAATACCAGGACACTCTCAAGGCGAACCTGACCGTTTTTCTAATCATGCAACAAAGCC